>JANXWN010000080.1 GCA_025351125.1 Caulobacteraceae bacterium
ATCGGCGTCACGGCCGGTAAGGTCGAACGCGTGGCCGAATTTTCCAAGACCGAATGCCGCTCGAAATTCGCCGTTGCCGCCGACCCCGGCGCCAAGATCGCCAAGACCTACGATTCCACCATCCCGCTCGTGGGCCTGTCCGACCGCACGTCCTATGTCATCGCGCCGGGCGGCAAAATCATCCTCAGTTATTCGGATATGAAACCCGATCAGCATGTCGCCAAGACGATGGACGCGGTCAAAGCCTGGCGGGCGGCGCACCCGCTCTAAGCCGCCTCAGTCACCGGCCGGACCGAATGTTTGCCGTCCGGTAGAGCGACTGGTGCTCGTCGCGCTTCACCGCCGTGGCCCAGACCTCTGATCGCGCCTGCCAGGTCGCGAGGCGCCTGTCGGCGTCAGCCGCCCCTTGCCGCACGGCTTGCAAATCCGCCGTCAAATCGCCGGCGGCAAGGCGGATCGCTGATTGGGCCGGGGCTAGATCGGGTCCGGCGTAACGCTCGGCGATGTCACCCAACCGCGAGCGCGCGGACTGGATCATAACAACGGCGGTTGCGGCATCGCCCCGGGCCAGAGCGGATCGGGCGGCGCGGATGGCGCGACGCACATCGGCGATGGCGCCCGCTACGCGAATTGGGGGGGTCGCCGTCAGGTCGCAGTCGCGCGGGCTCAAGGCGCGCACGTAGGCGACCAGGCCGTCAAGCACCGCAGATGGCGGCGCAGGCCCATCGAATTCTTCGGTAACCAAGCCGCCGATGAATGTTCTAAGCGCCGGCGACGCGGCGTCTTGCGATACCTTCAGCCGGGATTTGAGGCCGCCCAGATCGGGAATAGGTCTTGGGTCGTCAATGTCGTCGCCGCGATGGGCGCTGAACACGGAGGACGTAACATCCGCCGTGCCGGGCGCCCCCGATACGCCGGGAAAGTCGAAATCACGGTTGGTGCGGCCGTTGCGGTGGCAACTCGCGCAGGAGATTCCCGTCCGCGCCGCCTGGCCGCCGAGAATAAGCGGGGTTCGAAACGCCGCGCGACCAATCTCGATCCGATAGGCGGTCTCGGGCTCCTGCGGTACGATCAGGCATTCCGACGGCTCATGCGTCAAAATACGCGCGGCGTCGACGCCGGGCGCCAGCCAATGCATAGCGCGCAACCGCGGCGTGTTGGCCGGCGCAGCAGCGGCGAGAATCAGCCCCGCCGCCGCGATCAGGAGGCCGGATCGCGGCCGTGCGCGATCCAACGGCGCAATTCCTCCGCCTCGACGCAGCCATAGATACATTGATCGTCCAGTCTTGATAGCAGGATCTTCGCGCCCGCCAGATCGCCTTCGATGACCTTCAGCTCACCATAATATTCAGTCGCCCCGCGATGCGCCGGCGCGATGGCAAGGGCGGCTTGGTAGTACAACTCCGCCTGGTCCATTCGCCCAAGTTTGCGCCAGACATAGCCCTGGTAGGTCAGAACATCGGGGTGGGGGCCAAAGGCCGCTTGCGCTTTGTCGAGCGCGACCAACGCCTCGGCGTAACGCCGCTGATTGATCAGGCTGACCGCCCGCACATAAGCCGCGTCTCCGGCCGGGGCGAATATCATTTCACCAGGCGCCGCCAGGGCCGCCGAAGGTTTGCTCGCAGACATCGCCTGTTCAATGGCCGCGATAGCCGTTTTCAGGTCGGCGGCCTCTGCACAGGCATCGGCGCAGGCTGCGGCGCGGGCCTTCAGGGCCGCCAGTTCGGCCGTCGCCTTGTCAGGGGTTTTAAGGCGAATCAGACTGAGCGCATATTCGCGACCGGCGTCGATGGCGGACGCATCGACTTTTAGCGAACGTTCGAACGCACGAGAAGCGCTCTTATCGTCGCCCGCGCTTGATTTAGCCATGCCCAACATAAACCAACCGCGCGCTTCCCTCGGCGCCGCTTCGGTCACATGATCGAAGGCGCGAGCGGCGTCCTTGAACTTACCGGCTTGATAGGCCGCCATGCCGCTCTGGTATTCCGCCGCCGGATCATATTCGGGAGCCGAGGCGCTGGGCATTCCACCGCCGCCGCCGCCGCCCCCCCCGCCGGATGCCAAGGCCGCGTCCCACGGAGCCGCCATCATCAGGGCGCCGAACAGTCCGGCCAATTGCCATCGCGTCATAGACATTGTCCCCATCTCCACACTCCGCGGCCATTGATCGGCGCCATCCGCTCCGGCGCGGTTGCAAGCCACGCGCTCGGGTCGTTAATACCCTTAAGACGTCCAACGGTTCTGAGCACGGAGAAAAACACGCGTGGCGACACTTTCAGACCAAGAGCGCAACGCATTGCGAGGGTCTCTGGAGCGCCTTTTGGCCGATCACGCCGGCGAGGCGGACGTACGCCGGGTGATGGAGACGCCCAGCGGTTACGATCCCGACCTGTGGCTGCGGCTTGCGGAAATGGGCATTGTCGGTTTGATCATCGATAGCGCGCACGGCGGATCGGGCGCGGGACCGGTCGAGCTGGAAATGGTCATGGAATGCGCCGGCGCGGCCTTGTTGTGCAGCCCCTTTTTGGCCAGCGGCGTTTTGGCGGCGCATCTCTTGGCGGGACTGGGGGACCAAGAGGCCGCGGCGCGCCACCTGCCGGGGATCGCCGCCGGAACTACGGTCGCCACCGTCGCTCTGACCGATGATCAGGGTCTGTGGACCCCCGAATCGGTAGCCGTGCGCGCGACGCGGGCGGGCGACATCGAGGTGCTCGACGGAGTATCGTCCTACGTTTTGCACGGCCAGAATGCTGACCTTGTGTTCGTGCTCGCGAACGCCGCCGACGGCCCCGCCGTGTTCGAGGTTGATCCACGAACCGCTGGAGTCGCCATCACCCCCCTGCCGACTTTCGACCACACGCTTCGGCTTGCTCGCCTGACGTGCGACGGCGCCGGCTGCCGCCGCCTCGATGCACAAGGCTCCGTCTGGGACGCCGTGCGGCGCGCGCTCGATC
>JANXWN010000116.1 GCA_025351125.1 Caulobacteraceae bacterium
CCCAAGTTTAACGTCGCAAGTCTAGCGGCGTGTGGCGGCGCGGGGCAAGCGCGCCGCGATCATACGCCACGCCTGAGCGCTCTCCGGCAACCGCAAAGCCCACGCGGCGGCGAAATATACCAAGACGCTGAAGCCCACCACGCCCGCAAGCCCCACGCCGCGCAGCCAACGATCCGCGACCCAAACATCCAGCGCGTGGTTCAAGCCCCACGCGACGGCGCCACACAGGCCCGCGGCCGCGACGCAGCGCAGCAGATAGAGCGCCCAAGATCCTGCGGCCCCCAAATCCACCCTTTTTCGCAGGGCGAAGGCCAGTTGGATCATATTAATCAGAGCCACCGAGGAGGTGATTAAAGCCAGACCGGCGTGGCCCAGCCCCAACACCTTTGCGTTCATCAGGTTCAACGCCAAGTTTACGCCGATTCCGATCAGGCTGATTCGCAGCGGCGTTCGCGACAACCCCAGAGCGATGAAGCACGGCACCAACACCTTGATCCCCGCGTAGCCGGCTAACCCCACCGCATAGGCCTGCAAGGCCAAGGCGGTTTGCGTGGTGTCGTGGGCGCTAAAACGTCCGTGTTGATAGATCAAGGCGATCACCGGCTGAGCCAACGCCGCCAACCCCGCCGCCGCTGGCAGGGTCAGGAAGGCCGTCAGGCGCAGGGAATCGCGCGCGGTATGACCGAACGCGACCATGTCGCCTCTGGCGAAGGCGCGAGTCACCGCCGGCAAGGTCGCGGTCGCTAGCGCCACCCCAAATATTCCGATCGGCAGCTGCTGTAGCCGAAAGGCGCAATTGAGCCAGGTCCGTCCGCCGTCGATGCCCGAAGCGAACACGCCGTTAACCATGACATTCACCTGCACCGCCGCGCCGGCAATGACGCTGGGCCACATCAAACGCCACAGTTCCGTGAGGCGCGGATCGCGCAAATTCAACCGCCAGCGGAAACGAAAACCTAGTTTGCGCAACGTCGGCCACTGCATCGCCAATTGCGCCAGACCGCCCAGCAAAACGCCGAGCGTGACACCGTATAGAGCCCGGCTGTCGAATACCGGATGCAACCAGTTGGCCCGCGCGCCCGCATCGAACGCATAGGCCAAGGCCACGCCGCCGGTCACCGACACGATATTGAACACGGTCGAGGCGGAGGCCGGAATCCCAAACACGAACCGCGCGTTCAGCATCCCCATCACCGCCGCCGCCAGCGAAACAAACAAGATGAACGGAAACAAAATCCGCGTCAGCCGAACTGTTATTTCAAACTTCCCCGCGACATGATGAAAACCCGGATTGGTCAGTTCGACGAGAGCGGGCGCAAAAATGATCGCCAGTAAACACAGTGCGCCGATCAGAAAAATCATCGCCGACAAAATCAGGTTGGCAAACTCCCAGGCGGGCGACTCGCCATCCTGTTCCCAAGTTCGGGTAAACAGGGCGGTGAAGGCGGTGGAAAGCGCGCCTTCCGCGAAGAGGTCGCGCAACAAGTTTGGCAATTGAAACGCCGCCAGATAGGCATCCAACAATTTGCCGCCGCCAAACATGGCGGCAAAAACCTGTTCGCGCACCAAGCCGAACAACCGCGAGGCGATGACCGCCAAGCCGACGATGCCCGCCGCGCGGCGCGTGCTGGAGGGCGGGGCCGGTATCGTCATAGCCGCCTATTGGAGAGGTTCGGCCATAGCCGCAAGCGGCGCTTCAGCGACCTTTCCATTGGGGCGCGCGCTTTTGCGCGAAGGCCAGGGGGCCTTCCACAAAATCTTCGGACGCCACCAGAGCCTTGATCTCGGCGTAGCCGCGTTGATTTTGCATCGCCGACGCCAACGACGGTTCGTCCAACCCGCGCAAAACGGTGGCTTTGGAGGCGCGGATCGACATCGGGCCGCAGTCGCTGATCAGCCCGGCCCAGCGTTTAGCAGCGGTCATCAGCTCGCCAGGGGCCGCAACCTCATTGACGAAACCCAACGTAAACCCCTCCTGGGCCGAGACGCGCCGGGCGGTCAGGATCATACCCATCGCGCGCTTCAATCCGATGGCGCGCGGCAAGCGGTGCATCCCGCCAGCCAAAGCGGCCAGTCCAACCTTAGGCTCGGGCAGGGCAAAGACCGCGGTTTCCGACGCGACGATCAGGTCACATGCCAAGGCGATCTCAAATCCGCCGCCCATCGCGACGCCGTTCACCGCCGCGATCAGGGGTTTGGCCAAATCAAAGCGCGTCGTCAGACCCGCGAAACCGGATGGCGGTGAACCCATCTTTCCGCCACTCGCCTGCCATTTAAGATCGTTGCCGGCGGAGAACGCCCGTTCGCCGGCGCCGGTGATAATGCCGACCCACTGGCCAGTATCCGCCGCGAACGCATTCAAGGCCTCGTCCATCTCGAAATGCATCGGCGAATGCAGCGCGTTCATCACTTCGGGACGATTGAGCGTAATGATCGTGACCGGTCCGTCGCGATCAACGGTGATGAATTGATACGTCATGGTCGAGTCTTTCCTATCTTCTTGCCTTCCCCTGCACGGGAGGGATTAGACGGCACACCGTCAGGGTAGGGCGATCACAGTTATCCTAATACTTGCACACCGCACATACTGCGCCCCTTCGCGCTCCGCGATGCCCTGTTGCTCAAGGCGAGGCAAGCTCGCTTATGTCTTTAATCCCGCCAGTTTCGCCGCCGTGGTCCGCGACGCAATAACTACGCCGCCG
>JANXWN010000154.1 GCA_025351125.1 Caulobacteraceae bacterium
TCCCGACCGCAGGTGATCCTACCCCAAGACGATGAACCTCAGTTGAACCGCGGCGGGATGCCTAAGCTTCGCGGGCCGCCATCCATGACTGAAACATAAGCAGCGTCCAAATCTGATGATCGGTCGATGAGTCCCCCGACAGGTACCGGCGCCACGCCGCCGCGACGACCTTCGGGTTCAAGACTCCTTGGCGCGTGATGACCAGCGGCTCCAACAGCCCCTCCGCCCAGGCGCGCAAATCACCGGTGAGCCAGTCGTGTAAGGGGACCGAAAAACCCATCTTCGGCCGATCGATCAACGCGCGCGGTACATATCGATCGAGTACCCGGCGCAGCGGCCATTTGGTTTCGCCGTCCTTTATCTTGAGGGCGCCTGGTGTGCGCCACGCCAAAGCCGCGAGGCGATGATCGAGCAGGGGGACGCGCGTTTCAAGCCCCACGGCCATGGCCGCGCGGTCGACCTTGCACAGGATATCTCCCGGCAAATAATCAACGGTATCGCGCCACATCATGCGCTCCAACGGGCTATCGAACTGCGGCGCGCGGGGACGCCAAGCGAAGGCCTCGCAAGACGGCTTGAGCAGAAGAGCGTCGGGGACGGGCCACGCGGTCATGGTCTGCTCGAACAGGTCGTCCAAGCTTCGCGCCGGGAGCCAGCGGGCCAACTTTCGTAGAGCCGACCCCAGTCGCCCGCGAGAGGTATACCGTCGCGCGATCGGCCCCAAGGCGGCCAAGACATTTTCGATCACCGCGAGCGGAATTTTACCCAGCGCGCGGCCCAATAGGCCTCGAAAAGGCAGCAGGCGGATGGCGTTCCACAAGCGTGGCACTCCGGGATAGCGCACATAGCCGGCGAACATTTCATCGCCACCGTCCCCCGTCAGGCAAACAGTGACCTGCGCGCGCGCGATTTTACAGATCAAATGGGTGGGGATTTGCGAGGCGTCGGCAAACGGTTCGTCGTACAGGCTTCCCAACTGTCGGACCACGGCCTGCGCGTCGGCGGTAGTGACATAATGTTCGGTATGGTCGGTTTTCAGGTGAGCGGCGACGGCTTTAGCAAACCCGGCCTCGTTGAACTCGGGCGATTCGAAACCCAAGGTGAAGGTCTTGACCGGTCGATCTGTCAGGGACTGCATCAGGGCCACAATCAGCGACGAATCTACGCCGCCCGACAGAAATGCGCCAAGCGGCACGTCGGCGACCATCTGATCCTTGACCGCGGCGCGCAGCGTTTGGTGCAACGCCTCGACCGCCTGGTCAGGATCGGTCAGCGTCGCGGCGCGCCCGGCGTCCACAAGGTCCGCGACCGAGAAATATGGCGCGATGGTAGCCGCCGCCCCGGCTTTCCATGTCAAAACGGCGCCCGGCGGCACCTTTCTCACGGCTCGGTACACCGCATACGGCGACGGAATGTATCCGTAGCGGAAAAACAGCGAAAGCGCGGCGGGGTCGAGCGTCTTGTTCAGGTCCGGTAGCGTCTCGAGCGCCGTCAATTCCGACGCAAAGCTCAGGATTCCGTCTTGCTCGCTGTAGTAGAGTGGTTTTTCACCAAATCGGTCGCGCGCCAGACTGGCGATTTGCTCCTGCCGGTCCCACAGGCCTAGCGCGAACATGCCCGTCGCCTTGCTCAGTGCGGGCGCCAAGCCCCATCGCGCGATCGCTTCGAGCAAGACTTCGCTGTCGGAGTGTCCCCGCCAAGCTGTCGGGCCTGTGGCGTCAAGCTCGCTCCGCAGGGCTTCGAAGTTATAAATCTCGCCGTTGACGGTCGCGACATATCGCCCGCACGCCGAGACCATCGGCTGATGGCCCGCCGGCGACAGATCAATGATCGCCAAGCGCCTTTGGCCCAGCCAAACGGCCGCTTCTCCCCATAGGCCTTCGTCGTCGGGGCCGCGGTGGCGAAGCGCGGCCAGCATGACGCGAAGTTCGCTCTCGCCGCCCCCCCCTATCCGCCCGGCTATCCCGCAAATGACGCGCCTCGATCCCTTCTAAGCGGGCGCTCCTCGCCCGCGTGTCTCCGAGGACGCGGGGACCACGTTTTCCGCCCCGACGTCTTTAGCGGCAGCGCTGCACCCAGTGGCGATGCACCATCACGCTTTGGCAAAGGGCGGCGTGGCGCCGACCGTTGGACGATGCCGCGACCGACGCGTGACGATGACGACTCGCCTTTGCGTGATCGGCGACGCGGTGATGAGAGCGGTGATGCTTCGTCGTGGCTAAATCGGCCGCAGTCGCATGATGTCGTCGATGGTGGTGGTGCTGAGTCTTGGCGCTAATCGCCGCGGCGGCGTGACGGTGGCGGTGGTGGTGGTGGCGCCCGCGGTGCGCCTCCGGAGCGGCCGCGGCAGAGGAAGTGTGGTGGCCGTGTCGATGAGGCTTGGGGTCCGCCGGCGTGGCGGCGACATGACGGTGGCGGTGATGATGGTGCGCCGCCGCCAACCCCGGAGCGCCGCCCAGCAGCACCGGCAAGGCCAGGATGGTGGCGAGGATAAGTTTGGCGGCGTATTTCATAGTCGCACTCCGGTTGGTCTGTCGCGGGTCACGACGGGGCGAGTCGCGTTTGCAGACGTTACAACACCATGGGAATGAGGTCCGGCAAGTCTTCACTGACTAAACCTGGTCCAAATTGATCGGCGCAGGCGGCGTGGATCCATACCCCGGCGCAGGCTGCCTCGAAACTCTCCATACCCTGCGCCACCAAGCCACCGATCAATCCGGCCAGGACGTCGCCGGATCCGGCGGTCGCCAGCCACGGCGTCCCGTTCAGATTGACGGCCGCCCGTCCGTCCGACGCCGCGATGACCGTATCGGGACCTTTCAGGACGACCACCGCCTGGGCGCGGAACGCCGCGGCCCGCGCGGCGCTGATCCGCTCGGGCGATTGCTTCAGCAAGCCGGGAAATATCCGCTCAAACTCGCCCGGATGCGGCGTCAGCACATCATCGCGGTCGAGGGCGCAAAACAATTCCTCCGGATCGTTGCGAAACACGGTCAGCGCATCGGCATCGATCACCAAAGCGGCGCCGGTGCGCGCTAGGGCCAAAACATTCGATAATGTGGCGTCGGTCACGCCGGCCGCCGGCCCTATGATGACCGCTTCGGCGGACGACGCCGCGGCCTCAAGTTCAAGTTCGGTTTCGAACGGGCGCAACATCACCGCTTCGAGGTGCGCCGCATTGATCGCGAGAGCCTCCGGCGGGGACAGCATAGTCACTAGACCCGCTCCCGCACGCAGGCCCGCGCGAGCCGCCAGGCGGGCGGCGCCGGTGCTCCAAGCGTCTCCGCTGACCACGATCAAGCGACCCCGCGTCGATTTATGGACTGACACCTTCGGCCACGGATAGAGCGGCGCCCATAAGTCGGGCGTATTTTCAGAGAGGGATGTGGACACTGACTCTAGGCCGATGTCGGCGACCACCACCTCGCCGCACGCGGACCGACCCGGTTGTAAAACATGCGCGAATTTGCGCCGGTGAAAGGTGACAGTGAGGCCCGCCAAAAAACAGATGCCGCCCATTGGCGCAGCCAAATCGCCCGACAGGCCGCTCGGCACGTCGATCGCCACGACCGACGACCGCATGGGTTCGAGGCGTCGCGCCAAACGCCCCAATTCGACGCTCAGCGGGCGATCCAGACCAGCGCCGAAGATCGCGTCGATGACGAGATCGGCCCGGCCGCCCCGTTCGGTCAACGCCGTCGTCTCGCCATTCCATAGAGCCGCAGCCACGGCCGCCGCCGCCGTTTTTGGGGTGGCCATGGACTCGATCCGTATCGGCCACCCTTGGGCTTTCAATAAGCGCGCGACCACATAACCGTCGCCCCCGTTGTCGCCGGGTCCGACCAGAACCACCGTCGGGCGCGGCGAAAATCGTGCGACGACCGCATCGGCGACCGCCCCGCCGGCTCGCTCCATCAAGACGGACGTCGGCGTCCCGGCCGCGACCGCCGCCGCGTCGGCCGCCGCCATGTTCGCTATGCTTAATATATCGGCGCGGCGAAGCGTCATAAGATGTCGGTGCTCGCTTCCGCGCCCCGCTCCACCAGCGTCAACCCCCGCGGGCCGGCGTCAAGGCGGGTGACCGACGTATGATCGGGTCGCGACACCAGCACGCGAGCGTCGCCGGACAGGCAAGACAACACCGCATTGATCGCGACGAAATGGCTGAATATCGCGGCGCCAGGATAGCGAACGACCGCGCCGACCACGTTGCGACGCCAGGCTTCGTAGTCAATATCCCCTGCAATCTCGGCCCACTCCCCTTCGAATGCACGCCGCAACCACGTCGCTCGTTGGTCAACGGAAACGCCTTTCGGCGTGGGGATCTCACCGACCGCGGCATCGACCTCGACGGCTAGGCTCAACGCCAACGCTAATGGCGCGGCGGTTTCGCGGCACCGACGCAGTGGCGAACTGATCACGCGGCTTGGACTGTCCTGCTCTGGCAGCGCGAGCAAATGCGCGGCTACCGCATTCGCCTGCTCGACCCCCAAGGCATCAAGACCGGGATTGGGGTTGTCGTCACCCCAGGACGAGGCCGGTCGACCGTGACGAACGAGATAAATTGCGGTCATAAAGCCCTAACGTGAAGATCGTCGGCGCACCTGCGCGATCCTAAGGCACAAGCCGCGCTTCACAAGCTGTTTCGATTCACCGCAGCGCCTAAATATTCACCATCTGGCGCCTGTTTTGTTTGCTCTCGCCCGGCGGTAAGGTGATTGACGCGTCTCTGGCGTAAAGCTTTCTTGTGCGGCGCGGACGCGATATGCTCGGAGACGCCAGCAAGCCGCCACACGATCGGACCGCCAAACGTATGAAGAAGATTGAGGCCGTCATTAAACCCTTCAAGCTCGACGAGGTAAAAGAAGCGCTGCAGGAATTGGGTCTTCAAGGCATGACCGTGCTCGAGGCCAAGGGTTTTGGTCGACAGAAGGGCCAAACCGAACTTTACCGCGGTGCGGAATACGTGGTGGATTTTCTGCCCAAGATTAAGATCGAGGTCGTGGTGGCCGACGACCAAGTCGCCGGCGCCGTCGAGGCGATCCAAGCCGCCGCCCGCACCGGCCGAATTGGCGACGGTAAGATTTTTGTTTCCG
>JANXWN010000167.1 GCA_025351125.1 Caulobacteraceae bacterium
TCGTCCTCCCGGAATTAGCCGAACATCTCACGGCGACCAAGATAAAGGCCCGAACCGGCATCCGCGCCACGACCTCCGACTATTTGCCTCTCGCCGGCGCGGTACCCGCGAGCCCGGGCTTGTTTGCCCTGACGGGGTTGGGGTCACGCGGCTTTTGCCTCGCGCCCCTCTTGGCCGAACACGTCGCCGCCCTCGCCCTCGGCGCGCCGTCGCCATTGCCCCGCGATCTCGCGGACCTGATCGACCCGGCGCGTTTCGAAAAACGCGCGCGCCGCAAGGGGCGTCCCGTCGTGGCATGACGGCTCGGGGCGCCTGCCTATAACGGCGACCTCCTCGTCGAGATCAAGCGAGGTCGAAGCGATCCAGATCCATCACCTTGCTCCATGCCGCGACGAAGTCACGCACGAATGCCGGCTGCGAGTCGCTGCACGCATAGACTTCCGCGATGGCGCGCAGCTGAGAATTCGAACCGAACACGAGATCGACGGCGGTTCCAGTCCACTTGGTTTCACCGGTCCCGCGATCACGTCCCTCGAACTCCGTCTGGGATGTCGCGCCAGCCTGCCATATCGTTCTCATATCCAGCAGGTTGACGAAGAAATCATTGGTCAGTACGCCGGGCCGCTTGGTGAAGACGCCAAGTTCCGATTTGCCGACATTTGCGTTCAGAACGCGTAGGCCTCCGATCAATACGGCCATCTCGGGCGCGGTAAGCGTCAGCAGGTGCGACCGATCCACCAGCAATTCCTCCGGCGTTCTGCGGTCTCCTTTTCCATGGTAGTTGCGGAATCCGTCCGCGATCGGTTCAAGCACGGCGAACGAATGCACGTCGGTTTGGTCTTGCGAAGCATCGGTGCGACCCGGCGAGAAGGGGACCAGCACGTCGTGTCCGGCGTTCTTCGCGGCCTGCTCGACCGCGGCGCATCCGCCCAGAACGATCAGGTCCGCCAGCGACACCATCTTGCCGTCCGATCGCGCCGTGTTAAACGCCTGTTGGATATCCTCCAAAACGCGCAACACATTGGCCAGCTGGGCAGGCTCGTTGACCTCCCAATCCTTCTGGGGCGCGAGGCGGATGCGCGCGCCGTTCGCCCCGCCGCGCTTGTCGGTGCCGCGGAACGTTGCCGCCGAGGCCCACGCGGTCGAGACCAGTTGCGACACCGAAAGTCCGGAGGCGAGGATCTTGCTTTTCAGCGCGGTTGTGTCCGCCTCGTCAACCAATCGATGGGTGAGACCGGGGATCGGGTCTTGCCATAACTGTGGCTCGGCGGGCACCAAGGAGCCGAGTCCCCGCACGTAGGGGCCCATGTCCCGGTGGGTTAATTTGTACCACGCCTTGGCAAACGCCTCAGCGAAGATCTCGGGATTTTCGTGAAAGCGCTTCGAAATCGGCCCATAATTAGGATCGAACCTTAGCGCCAAGTCCGTCGTCAGCATCATGGGGGCGTGTCTTTTAGAGGGATCATGAGCATCCGGTACGGCGTTCGCCGCAGAGGCGTCCTTCGGCGTCCACTGCTGAGCACCGGCGGGACTTTTCACCAACTCCCATTCATAGTTAAACAAATTGTCGAAGTAATTGTTGTCCCACTTCGCCGGCGAGGTGGTCCACGCGCCCTCCAACCCGCTGGATATCGTATCGTCGGCCTTACCGACGCCGAAGCTGTTCTTCCAGCCGAAGCCTTGCTCCTCAAGGCTGGCGCCTTCGGGTTCGGGGCCGATATATTGCACCGGGTCGGCGGCGCCGTGGCATTTACCGAAGGTGTGTCCGCCGGCGATCAGAGCCACGGTTTCCTCGTCATTCATGGCCATGCGGGCAAATGTCTCGCGAATGTCTCCGGCCGAGGCGAGCGGATCGGGATTGCCGTTCGGACCCTCTGGATTGACGTAGATCAAGCCCATCTGCACGGCGCCGAGCGGATTTTCGAGTTCCCTCTCGCCGGTATAGCGCTTGTCGCCAAGCCAGGTATTCTCCGGACCCCAGTAAATGTCCTCTTCGGGCTCCCAGACATCCGCCCGTCCGCCGGCGAAACCAAACGTCTTGAAACCCATCGATTCCAGCGCGCAATTGCCGGCGAGAACCATCAGGTCCGCCCAGGAAATCTTATTGCCGTATTTCTGTTTGA
>JANXWN010000216.1 GCA_025351125.1 Caulobacteraceae bacterium
GCGGCTGACGACGTTCGCGCACGACGGGCAGACGGCGGCGCCGTTCCGCTCGGCTTTGAGCTTTCACGCCGATCCCGACGATGCCAAGCGCCGGGTCGCGCAAGCCGGCCCGTGGGCGATCGACGCCTATCTGGAGGAGCCGCTGGAAACGCGCTTCATCCAATCGTTCAAGTCGCACGCCGCCAGCGCTTTATTCACCGACACCCGCATCTTGGGCCGGCGTTACGCCTTCGAGGACCTGCTCTCCACCTTCCTGTTGCGCCTGCGCGACCGCGCCGGAGCGGACGGCGCGTGGTCGGCCCCGACGGTGATTTTGGGCCGGCCGGTGACCTTCGCCGGGTCCGCTCCCGACGGCGCGCTGGCGATGCGGCGCTATCGCGCGGCGTTCGAGCGGCTCGGGTTCGACGACATCCGCTTTGCCTTCGAGCCGGTCGCCGCCGCCTTCTTCTTCGCCCGCAAATTGACAGGCGAGGCGACCGTGCTGGTGGGCGATTTCGGCGGGGGCACCAGCGATTTTTCCGTCGTACGGTTTACGCCCGGCGCTAGCGGCGTCACCGCGCAGGCTCTGGCCAACGCCGGCGTCGGCGTGGCGGGCGACGCCTTCGACTATCGTCTGATCGACAATCTGGTGTCGCCGCATCTGGGCAAGGGCGCGAGCTACAAGGCGTGGGACAATATTCTGCCGATCCCCAACCGCTATTATTCCGCCTTCGCGCGCTGGGAGCAGTTGGCGCTGTTGCGGGCGTCGCGCGACATGCGCGATATTCGCGGCCTCGTCCGCACTTGCCTGCAGCCGGACAAAATCGAACGGTTCGTCGAAATGCTCGACGGCAATCACGGTTATCGGCTGTATCAGGCGATCTCGACCCTGAAGGAAGCGCTGTCGGCGTTGGAGAACGCGGTGTTTCGCTTCGAGGCCGGGTCGATCGTGATCGAAAAGCCGGTGACGCGGGCGACCTTCGACGGCTGGATCGCGCCCGAACTAGCCGCCATGTCCGGCGGCATCGATCAGGTTTTGTTCCGCGCGAACCTCGCCGCCGGGGCGATCGACAAGGTGTTCCTGACCGGCGGATCGTCGTTCGTGCCGGCGGTGCGGCGCCTGTTCGCCGCCCGCTTCGGCGCGGAAAAGATCGAAGGCGGCGGCGAACTGGTCTCCATCGCCTCGGGCCTAGCCTATATGGGCGCGACCGCCGATCTGGACCACTGGACCCTGCGCGCGGACTGAGCCCTCCGCCGGCATCCCCATTTGGGGGGTTGACCGTGCGGTCGTCGAATCCCTTGATGAGCGGCCATGACCGCCGGTCCCGCCCAGAGTTTCCTGACCTCGTTTCGTGAGGCCGCGACGCGCGGCGAAGCGCTGGAGGTCTTGGCCGACGACGTGGGCGGGTTCGTCGCCGCGCTTGGCGAGGCGCCGGACGATCTGGCGGCGGCGATGGCTGGGGCCGCCGATGCCGCCGGCCGGCCGGCCGACGTCACCGCCGCGATGTTCGCCTCGGCGGCTTGCACGGCGGATGGACGGATCGTGGCCGCCGACGCCGCCTTTGCCGCCTGGGACATTGCCGAGCGATCGCTCGCCGACGCCGTGGCCCTGGCCGGACCGGGCGAGCCGCGCCTGTCGGCCATCGCCGACGACGTCAGCGGCCGACCCGTGGCTTTGGCCGTGGCTTGGCCGCACCGGGCGCGAGCTTGGCCGTTGGGCGAGGCGGTGCGCGCGGCGTTGGAGAGCGGGACGGCCGCCTACGCGGTTTTGGGGGTGCACGGCGTCGACGGCGGGGCGTGGTCGCAGGTATTCGCCGCCTGGGGGTTCAGCGCTTCGGAAGGCCGGGTGGCGGCGGCTCTGGTACGGACCGGCGATCTGCGCCGCGCTGCGGTCGCTGCGGGGGTCGCCTACGAGACGGCGCGCGGCTGCGTCGCTGACGCCATGACCAAGACCGGCGCCCGCCGCCAACCGGAGCTGGTGCGGCAACTGACCTTGTTGGCGTTTAGCGATTTGCCGTCGGACGACGCGACCTGGCGAACATTCGCGGATGTTTACGGCTTGACGGCCCGCCAGGCTCGCGTGGCACAATTGATCGCTCTGGGCGCCACCCGCGCGGCGGCGGCCAACGCGTTGGGGATTTCGGACCAGAGCGCCAAGGCCGATCTGAAGATCATCTACGAGCGGTGCGATATCGACGGCGGCGCGGCTCTGGGCCGGATCGTCGCCGAGCTCGACGCCCTGACGCAGCTGGCGTCGGCGACCGACATCACGATCCGCGTGCCAGGCGCCGCGCCCGAACCGCTGCGCTTCATCCGCCGGCGCCGAGCGCCGGGCCGTATCGCCATCGCCGATCACGGGCCGGCGGAGGGCGCGCCGGTTATTGTACTGCATACCCCGCTCAGCGGACGGCATCTGCCGCGGGTGCTGGTCGCGGCGCTGCAAGCCAAGGCCATGCGGCCGATATCCGTCGAGCGCCCGGGTTTTGGACTGACCTCGTCGATGCCGGGCGACGTCGTCGAGGACGCTAACGCCGATCTGATCGACGTGCTGGACGCCCTCGAAATCGACCGTGTCGGCTTGCTCGGGCGCAGTATTCCGATGGCGCTGCGCTTCGCCGCCGCGCATCCTGGACGGTTCACCCGCGGTATTCTGCTGTCGTCGGGCGTGCCGCCGGGCCGACGCAGTCAAGACGGTTTGATCGGCGCGGCGGCCAGCATGGCGCTCGACCACCCCCGTCTGATCCAAAGCTTTGCCGCCATGCTTGCACGCCTTTCAAGCGAGACGGCGACGATAAAACTGGTGGAACGGGTGATCGGCGGCTGTCCGTCCGACGTCGCCGCCTTCGCCGACCCGCTAAATCGACGCGATTTTATCCGCGGCGCGCGGCAAGCCTCGGTCGGCGATGGCTTCGCGCGGGAGGTCGTGTTGCATTCCGACGGGGGCGAGGCGCCGACCGCCGCGCGCGGCCTCGACTGGACGGTGCTGGTCGGCGGCTTGGACGGCATGGCGGAAGGCGTCAAGGGCGCCGACGGCTGGCGCCACGCCTTGCCCCGCGCGCGGATCACGGTGATCCCGGGGGCCGGGCGGTTCTTGTTCATGAGTCACGCCGCGGATGTGGCCGAAGCCTTCTTCGCGGGGTAACCATTGTCGTCGGCTGGGCCGATGATTTCGCTCAAGGACCCCCAAATGGGGTTTGAGTCGCACGTAAGACTGCTTGATAGCGCCGCTTTGCCGTTCGCCCAGGCGGGCTCGACGCCGCTGGAACAATCAACGAAGGAGCGAACAATGCAAGGCCGAGCGCTGATCTTAGCTTTGGTTTTCGGCCCACCTGTTCTGTTCCATGTCGCTGGCTTGTTGGTCGTCGGACGCCGACCGGTGACCGGCTTAACGATGCTGGGGGTTGGGACCAGTTGGATGATGGCGGCGGCCTTGTTCGGCATCGCGCGCCAATAGGCGGGTCTTCGACGTTTGGCGCAAATCAGCTAGAACAGCCGCCATGTCGCACAATACCTTCGGTCATCTGTTCCGTGTCACCACCTGGGGCGAAAGCCACGGCCCGGCTTTGGGCTGTGTGGTGGACGGTTGCCCGCCGGGATTGTCGCTGACTCCTGCGGATATTCAGGTTTGGCTCGATCATCGTCGTCCGGGACGGGGAAAATTTGTCACCCAGCGCCAGGAAGCCGATGCGGTGCGGATCCTGTCCGGTGTGTTCGAGGATGAACATACCAACGGGCCGGTCACGACCGGCACGCCGATTTCGCTGATCATCGATAACACCGACCAACGCTCGCGCGACTATTCGGAGATCGCGACGGCGTTTCGGCCCGGTCACGCGGACTATACGTATTTTGCTAAATACGGGGTGCGCGACTACCGTGGCGGCGGTCGCCAATCGGCGCGCGAGACCGCCGCCCGTGTCGCGGCCGGCGCGGTGGCGCGCAAGGTGTTAGGCCCCGGAGTTGTTGTGCGCGGCGCTCTGACGCAAATTGGCCCGCATCGCGTGGACCGCAACCGCTGGGATTGGGATCAGACGCTGCGGAACCCGTTCTGGTGCCCCGACGCCGACATCGCGGCGGTGTGGGAAGAGCATTTGGAGACTATCCGCAAGGCCGGCTCGTCGACCGGCGCGGTGGTGGAGGTCGAGGCAACCGGCGTGCCCGCCGGTTGGGGCGCGCCGTTGTACGGCAAGCTGGATGCGGAACTAGCCGCCGCCTTGATGTCGATCAACGCCGCCAAGGGGGTGGAGATCGGCGCGGGCTTCGAAGCCGCCGCGCTATCGGGTGAAGACAATGCCGATGAAATGCGCGCCGGCGCGGACGGGCCCACCTTCCTTTCCAATCACGCCGGCGGGGTGCTTGGCGGAATATCCACCGGCCAAAGCGTCGTCGCCCGGGTCGCCTTCAAGCCCACGTCGTCGATCCTCAGCTTACGAAGGTCGATTAACGAAGCCGGCGACAATATCGACTTGCGCACCAAGGGTCGCCACGATCCCTGTGTCGGTATTCGCGCCGTGCCGGTTGTCGAAGCGATGACGGCTTGCGTCTTGGCGGACGCGTTTTTGCGCCATCGCGGGCAAATGGGGCGCTGAACCGGTAGCCGACTTATGTCGTGGGCGTCGACGCGCTTGCCGTTGCAATGCCGAGGTTCTGGCGAAGACGCCTCAACGCGGGTAAAAGCCTCTATGTCCACCCCGAAACTTCCCTGTCGCGTTTGGGATATCCGATGACCCCGCGAGATACGACCGCGCGTGGCTAGGCGCGGCGCACTTTTGCTCGGCGCGGCGCTGACCGTACTGCTGATTGGCGGTGGCGTGGTCTATCTGGCGCGCGCGCCGATCGCCGAGGGTTTGGCGCGGCAATGGCTAGGCGCGCACGGCGCTTCGGCGTCGAACCTTGAATTATCCGCCCTTTCTCTGAGCGGATTTACGGCCAAGTTGCGGCTGGGGCCGTCGGACGATCCTGATCTCACCGTCGAAAACATGGTCGTCGCCTACAGTATATCCGGCCCGTGGACCGGCGCTGGTTTCAACGTCCGCACCCGGTCGGTTCGTTTAGTTCGCCCGCACCTCAAGGCGCGATGGATTAATGGCAAACTAACCTTCGGCGCCGTGGACGGTCTGATCAAGGTGATCGAACAACTGCCGCCATCCAAAGACCCCTTGCCCGACGTCATAATTGAGGATGGGCGCGCTCGCTTACTGACATCGGGAGGCGTCGTGCAGCTGCGTGGCGCGGGAAGTTTGCGCTCCGGGGCCCTGACCGCCTTGCAAGGCCAGGTCGACCCGTTCCACCTGCGAATAGGGCGGACCGAGATTGACGGCGTCGGTGGAGCCGTCAGTGTCGAGAGTTATGGCGGGCGTCTCAAATCTCAGGCCGCGTTTGGCCAATGCGCTTTTGCCGCGCCTGACCGCGCGGCGGGCGCCACCCGCATACGCGTGTCCGCGGATGTGCCCTATCCGGGCGGCTTAAGATCCTGGTCCGGACCGGCGCAGATGACGGTGGAGGCGGACGGCGTCGCCGGGCGCTTGCAACAGACGATCGTCACCGACGGCGCCGCCAACGCGACGTTCGAGGGCGTTATGGACGCCGGTCCGACGCGTCAGAGCTTGAACGGTATTTTTCACGCCTCGGGCCGCATGGGGTCGGGGGCGTTTGCGGCGGCGCGCGCCCACGCGATCAGCGGCAATGTGACGTTGTCGCAACTCAACCTCGTTCGCGGCGCCTCCGGCGTCTCGGCGCGCGCCGCCGCTCAAGCAACCGTCGCGGCGGGAACGATCGATACGCTCGCGGGCAAGCTAACGGCGGTATCGAGCAGCATGGGGTCTGGGGATATTCGTCTGCAGACTCGCGGCGCCGGACTGCTGGTGACCGGCGCGATCGAGGGTACTTTGACGGGGCATGGCGCCGTGCGGGCGCCGGCCGGCCA
>JANXWN010000077.1 GCA_025351125.1 Caulobacteraceae bacterium
GGCGCGGCGGCCTGCGCGCCGCGCCTGAACACCGAGGCTAACGCTGCAACGACCGAAGCCGGAATCAGCGGCATGTCGCCCAGGAAGACCAAGACCCCGCTGGTATCGTCGTCCAACGCCGCAATTCCGGCGCGTAGCGACGCCGCCATACCCTGCGCATGGTCAGCGGCGTGAACTAAACGCAGTCGCGCGTCCGCGTCGTACGCCGCGGCCCAGGCCTCGACGATGGGCTTCACGGCGGCATCGGCGCCGGTCACCACGGTCACGCGGCGCACGGGGGCGGCGAAGGCGGCCGCGAGGGCGCCGTGGATCAAGGGCGCACCGCGCCACGGCGATGTGAGCTTCGCGCCGCCGAAGCGCGTTCCGGCGCCGCCGGCCAGAATGATCGCCTCCAGCCGGCGGGTCCTGTCGCCCTCTGTCACGATGCCGCAAATGCTCCTATGTTACGAACCAGATGACGCCCTATGACGCCCCTTTCGCGCAACCCGCGCCGCTTCGCTCGACCGCCGGCAGCGCCTTGACCGACGGCTTGGGGCGCAAGGTGACGTATTTGCGCTTGTCCGTCACGGATCGATGCGACCTGCGCTGCGTTTATTGCATGGCCGAACACATGCGGTTTCTGCCCAAGGCGGAGGTTCTCACGCTGGAGGAATTGAACCGGCTTGCCTCGGTGTTTATCGACTTGGGCGTGCGCAAGGTGCGCCTCACGGGCGGCGAGCCCTTGATGCGCAAGGGCATATTGGACTTGCTGGAATATCTATCCGGCCACCTTGCGTCTGGGGCCCTCGACGAGATCACCTTGACCACGAACGGCACGCAATTGGCCAAGTTCGCGCCCGACTTGGCGCGTCTTGGACTAAAGCGGATCAATGTGTCGATGGACACGCTGAAGCCCGACCTTTTCCGCCGTCTCACGCGCGGCGGCGATCTAACGGTTGTCCAAGCGGGCATCGAGGCGGCGCGCGCCGCCGGTTTGGCGGTCAAGATTAACGCTGTCGCCTTGGCGCGCGACAATAGAGCCGAGATCCCGGCCCTCATTCAGTGGTCGCACGCGCGGGGCCTGGACATTACCTTGATCGAAACCATGCCGATGGGCGAGATTGACGAGGATCGCACCGATCAGTTTTTGTCGCTGGCCGAGGTCCGGCGCGACCTGGACAGTTTCTGGACCTTGCGGGATCTGCCGCTTAATACCGGCGGGCCCGCGCGTTATGTCGCGGTGGCGCAGACCGGCGGACGGATCGGGTTCATCACGCCGATGACGCATAATTTCTGCGAGGGCTGCAATCGCGTGCGCCTGACCTGCACCGGTACGCTGCACACCTGTTTGGGCCAGGAGGACGCCACCGACCTGCGAGCGGTTTTACGCGGCGGCGGGTCGGACGCCGATGTGGCCGCAGCGATCGCCACCGGGATCGCCACCAAACCGAAGGGGCACGATTTTCGCATTGATCGCGGCGCGGCGCCGTCGGTCAGTCGGCATATGTCCACCACGGGCGGGTGACGATGACCGTTCAGGTCTTGCTGTTTGGCAAACTCTGCGATGTGGCCGGATGGCGCGCCCGCGCCGTCAGCCCCGCGCCCGCCAGTTTGAACGCCTTGCGCCTGGTATTGGGGAAAGAGGACCAGGCCCTGGCGGCGGCTCTCGCGGGGCCGGGAATTTCGGCAGTGCTCAATCGCGAGATCGTGCGCGGCGACGCGCCGCTGGCGGCGAACGACGAGGTGGCCTTCCTGCCGCCGATGAGCGGCGGATGATTCGCCTGACTGACCAAGCTTTCGAGCCCGGCGCGGAATTGACCGCCTTTGCACGCGGCCGCTCCGAGACGGGGGCTATCGCCAGTTTTTTGGGCCTCGCGCGCGGCGATGCGGGCGCGGCGACGGCGCTCGAGCTGGAGGCCTATCCGGAGTTCACCGTCGCCGAAATCGGCAAATTCGTCGCCACCGCTACGACTCGCTTTGAGCTGTACGACGCCCGCGTGATCCACCGCATCGGCGCGATCGCGCCGGGCGAGCCCGTCGTCATGGTCCTTACCGCCGCCGCTCACCGCCGCGAGGCGTTTGAGGCGTGTGATTGCTTGATGGACTATCTGAAGTCCCGCGCGCCGCTGTGGAAGAAAGAGCACGGTCCCGCCGGCCCCCGCTGGGTCGACCCCACGACGCGGGATTTGGCCGATGCGGCGCGGTGGGATTAGCCCGATTTTCTCCCTCCCCTTTACGGGGAGGGCGAGTCGCGTCAGCGACCGGGGTGGGGCTCTAAAGCCGGTGGCCCCACCCCGGACCACGCTTTGTTTCGTCTCGACCCTCCTCATAAAGGGGAGGGAGGATTAGTAAGTTGGAATGCCCATGACCACCACTCTCACCCCCGGCGGCCGATACGACCAGGCCGCGGCCTTTAAACCCGTTCGCGTCGCGGTCCTGACCATTTCCGACACCCGCGACGAAGAAAGCGACACCTCCGGCCATCTCCTCGCCGAGCGGGTGACGACGGCGGGTCACACGCTTGCCGATAAGGGCATCGTCGCCGACGACGTCGCCGCCATTCGCGCGCGCATCAAAGCGTGGACCACGTCTGGCAAGGTGGACGCTATCGTCACCACCGGGGGCACGGGTTTGACCGGTCGCGACGTGACGCCCGAGGCGATTGAACCCTTGTTCGATAAGCGCATCGACGGGTTTTCCACAGTGTTTCATCTGGTCAGCTATCAGTCGATCGGGCTTTCGACCCTGCAGTCGCGCGCTCTGGCCGGATTGATCGACGGGGTGTTCGTGTTTTGTCTGCCCGGTTCGAACGGCGCGGTGCGCGACGGTTGGGACAAGGTCATCGCCGCTCAACTCGACAGCCGCCACAAGCCCTGCAACATGGTCGAACTGATGCCCCGGTTGATGGAAACGTGAGCGGCTTGACCCACATCGACGCCGACGGTCGGGCGCGCATGGTCGATGTCTCGGACAAGCCCGCGACGACCCGCGAAGCTATCGCCGAGGGCGTCGTGCGGATGAGCCCCGCCACGCTGGCCTTGGCCACCTCCGGGGGCGGAAAAAAAGGCGACGTGCGCGCGGTGGCCGAGATTGCCGGTGTGATGGCCGCCAAACGCGCCGCCGACCTTATCCCGATGTGCCATCCCCTCGCGCTGTCCAAGGTCGAGGTTGCGGTGACGCCGGTCGTCGACGGCCTAAAAGTCGTCGCTCGGGTCAAAACCACCGGTCCCACCGGCGTTGAAATGGAGGCGCTGACCGCCGTTTCGATCGCCTGTTTGACTCTTTACGATATGCTCAAAGCCGTCGAACGCGGCATGGTCATCGACACCGTGCGCCTCGTCGAGAAGCGCGGCGGCGCGTCGGGCGACTGGCGGGCGGCGTGAAACTGCTCGGCGTCGACGACGCGCGGGCGCGCATTTTGGCGGGGGTCGTCCCGCTTGGCGTCGAAACCGTGCGCCTTGCCGCCGCGTGCGGGCGTTTCTTGGCGCAAGACGTTCTTGCCGCGCGGGATCAACCGCCGTTCGTCGCCTCGGCCATGGACGGCTGGGCGGTGCGCTCCGCCGACGGCGCGGGTTGTCGCAAGATTGTCGGTGAAAGCGCCGCGGGTCATGGCTTCGCCCGCGATCTGGGGCCTGGCGAAGCGGTGCGGATCTTTACCGGCGCGCCGGTTCCCGCCGGCGCCGATGCGGTCGTGGTTCAGGAGGACGCGACCCGGGACGGCGAGAGCGTTACCATCCCCGCCGTCACCCACCCTCGCCACATCCGTCCCGTCGGGCAAGATTTCAAGGCCGGGGCGTGCTTGCTCGGCGCGGGCGCGCGGCTGGACCCTTGGCGCCTCTCCCTCGCCGCCGCCGCCGGCCGCGCCGAGCTCTGCGTCGCCCGCAAACCCCGCGTCGCCGTTCTGTCGACCGGCGAAGAGGTGATCGCGCCGGGCGGCCGGCCCGGTCCGTTTCAAATCTTCAATTCCGGCACGACCGCTCTGGTCGCCCTGATTGAAGCCTGGGGCGGCGAGGCGGTCGCTCTGCGACCGGTCGGAGACGACCTATCCGCCACCGCTCGGGCGGTTGGCGGCGTGGCGTGCGATTTGATCGTCACTCTGGGGGGCGCCTCGGTCGGCGATCACGATCTGGTTAAACCGGCCATGGCGACTCTCGGCCTTGTCCTCGCCGTCGAGAGCATTGCCGTGCGTCCGGGTAAGCCGACTTGGTTTGGAACTTTAAGCGACGGCCGTCGGGTCCTCGGCCTCCCCGGCAACCCGGCCTCATCGCTGGTGTGCGCGGAACTCTTCCTCAAACCGCTGTTGCGCAGCCTGCTCGGCGCCGACGCCGCCCTGGCGCTTATCCCCGCCAGGGCCGCCAGCGCTCTTCCCGCCAACGGCGACCGCGAACATTGGATGCGCGCGCGTTTGCGTTACGACGATGACGGCGCGTTGCTGGCGCAGGCGTTCAGCGATCAGGATTCGTCTCTCGTTATGGTGTTCTCGAACGCGGACGCACTAATGCGCCGCGCGGTCGGCGCGGTCGGGGTGGATGTCGGCGGCGCGGTCGAAATCCTGCGGCTGGAGCGTATGGCCTAGCCCTCGCCCTACCCCCGTCCGATAAACGGCATAGCGCTCGCCATCACCGTCATAAAAGGCACGTTGGCGTTGAGCGGCAAATTCGCCATCATCAACACGGCCCGAGCCACGTCTTCGGCGGCCATGACCGGTTCGGGGGCGAGGTGACCGTCGGCTTGTGGAACACCCCGTTTCATCTGGGCGGTCAGCGCGGTCTCGGCGTTGCCGATATCGATCTGGCCGCAAGCGATGTCGAAGGCGCGGCCGTCCAATGCCAAGGATTTGGTCAGACCCGTGATGGCGTGCTTGGTCGCGGTGTAGGGCGCGGAGTTGGGTCGTGGCGCGTGGGCGGAGATAGAGCCGTTGTTGATAATGCGGCCGCCGCGCGGGCTTTGGCGCTTCATCTGGCGAACTGCCTGTTGAGCGCACAGAAAGGCGCCGGTCAGATTGACGTTCACCGTTCCCTGCCAGTCAGCGAGGGCGATGTCCTCGAACGCCACCGGCGGCGCGCCGCGACCAGCGTTGTTGAACAATACGTCCAGCCGCCCAAACCTCGTGATCGCCGCATCGAACAAACCGGCGACATCGTGGGCGCTGGCGACGTCAGCGGCGTGAACGGCGGCGCGCGAGCCGGCATTGGCGATCAGGGCGGTTTCTCCAAGCGCCGCCAAGCGCCGTCCGGTCAGCATGACCGCGTCGCCTTGCGCTAGAAACGCCAGCGCCACCGCCCTGCCGATACCGCTGCCGGCGCCGGTCACCAGAATAACTTTTTGATTCATTCCCTAACCCTGTCGACGTGCCGGGAAGGGGTCAACGCCCGAGGGTCGTGCGCGGGCCCGCGCGATGAAACGTCATCTTGTCGGACCTCACCGTTGCGTCCACCCGCACCGCCCGCCGACACGCGCAGAGCGGTGATTTGCGCGAGCACGGCGACCGCGACCTCCCACGGCGCTTTGCCGCCCGTATCCAGTCCGATCGGGGCGTACAGGCGGTCGATGTGGGTTGAAGAAAGGCCCGCCTCGAACAGCGCGGCCCGCCTTTCTGGCGTGCGGCGTCGAGCGCCCAGGGCGCCCACATAAAAAGCGCCCGACGGTAACGCGGCGGTCAAGGCCTCGAGGTCCAACTCAGCCTCGTGCGTGGCGACCGCGACGGCGGTCCACGCATCCAGGCCGATCGCCGCCAAAGCCTCGATGGGACTATCGCGGCGATAGACGACGCCGGGCAGGGGCGGCGATCGTTCAGGCCCCTTGGGTCTTACAAGCGTGGTTTCGTAGCCCGATTGCGCGCCGAGCGACGCGATGGCAAGCGCGGTCGGATCGGCGCCCAACACAATCAGTCGCGGGGTAGGGTCGAATCGTTTCTCGAAGGCCCCCCCGCTTGCGATCGGCGGATCATCCGCGCCGCCGCACCGTCGCCGGTTTCCGTCGCTCGACCACAGCGCCGGCCGACGCGAGCGCGTAAGATCGAGCAACCGGCCCACTGCGGCGTCGTCGGGCGCGATCGGCTCCAACAGCACCTCGATCCGCGCGCCGCACAATAGCCGGATATCCGGCCAAGGACTGCCATGGCCATACACTAAGCGCCGTGGCGCCCCGCTCGCCAGAACGGTTTGCGCATGGCCGACGACATCGGCTTCCAAACACCCGCCCGACAAGAAGCCGGAGAGGCCGGACGCGGCGATCACCATTTGCGTGCCGACGGGGCGCGGGCCGCCGCCGTCCAAGGCGATGATCGTGGCCAAGGCGGCCGGCGCGCCGGCGCGTCTCGCCGCCGCCAGCGCGGGGCGAGCGTCGTCGATCAGGCCAAACATCGGCCAAGCGGGCAGGGCTTCGATCATGGCCGCGATGTTAACCAATCGGCAACGCGCTCGATACCGCTTCTTTACGTATCGGCGCCTAGATAGCTGTCCGCCCGCGGGGCGAAATCGGGGAACGGGCGGGCGATGGGGACTTTACTGGCGAAACTCGGATTGGGTGCGGCTCAATTTGGTCTGGACGGCGGCGTGCCGGTTCGGGGCCGCGCGCCGGTAACCGAGGTGCGCGAAATCCTGGCGCTCGCGGCCAAGGCGGGGATGTCGATCCTCGACACCGGCGCCGCCTCGCCACACGGCGAAGCGGTGTTGGGCGCCGTGATGCCCCGACCGGCGACGTTCCGCACCACCCTCAAGGCGCCGCGCGGCGATCGCGGCCCGATCTTTATTGAGGCGGAAATCCGCGTTGGCCTGGCGCGTTTAGGCCTGTCTCGCGCCGACGCGGTGATCGTGCAATCGGCGGGCGATCTGTTTGCCGCCTGGGGTCCGATGATGTGGTCACAGCTCAAGGCGCTGCGCGACGACGGCCTGTTCGCACGGGTCGGAATTTCCGCCTATGCCTCCGACGATCCGGTCGGCTTGGCGCGCCGCTTCAAACCCGATTTGATCCAGGTTCCCGCCAGCCTGCTCGATCAGAGGCTGTTGATCGACGGCAGCCTGGCGACGGTGCGCGCGCTGGGCGTGGACGTGCATTTGCGCTCGATTTTTCTCAACGGCCTATTGTTCTTGCCGCCCGACCGCGTGCCTAGCCAAATTCAAGGCGCCGCCGCGCGATTGTCCCGCGCGCGCCGAATGATCGCCGAAGGGCGCAGCGACCCCTTACAAGCCGCCTTGGGATTCGCTCTGTCGCGACCTGAAGCCAACGCGGTGATTATCGGCGCGGCGACCGTGGGTGAATTGTCCGCCGCCCTTGCCGCCGCCGCCAGCCCGCCCCCCGATCTCGACTGGGATAATATGGCGCTCGACGAACCCGAAGCCTTGGACCCGCCGCGCTGGCGAGCGGCTTAAGGGGCGTCACAACGTTCAACCATCACCTTCTTCTCCGTCATCGACGCGATTGGGGGGAGCAAAGGCGTTTGAGTCGCGCACGCGATTGGCGCCCCCTAATTGAACCGCACCCCCGCAAACGCGCCCAGGCCCGGGCGGTCGAAACCGATGGGGTTTTGATAATGTTTATCCAGGGCGTTATCGATGCGGCCAAACAGGGTGACGCCGTGCCTTAGAGCGTAGGATGCCGAGAGATTGATCGTGCCGTAGGCCGGGGCGGTCAGGCGGGTGATGGAAAAGTCGCGATTGCCGTCGATCCGCGTCCCGACATAAAGCGCCGTCGCCGCAAGCGTGAGTTGGGCGGTGGGGCGCCAAGTCGCGGTCAGATCGGCCTTATGGCGGGGGCGGCGCAGCAGGTCTTGCCGCGCGATGTCGTCGCCCGCAACGGTCCAGGTATAGTCAACGCGCAACGCCCAACGCTCGCCGAGCGCGACGGCCGCGAAGCTCTCGATGCCGTAGGTCGTGACGCGGCCCCGGTTGGCGTAGGAATCGAAGGTGTCGTTGGTGTCGATCAGATTGCG
>JANXWN010000315.1 GCA_025351125.1 Caulobacteraceae bacterium
GCTGATGGGCGACGGCGACTGGAACGACGGTATGAATCGGGTCGGCGAGGGAGGTAAGGGAGAAAGCGTTTGGCTCGGCTGGTTCTTGCATAGCGCGTTGAGTGGTTTCCTACCTTTCGCCGAACAACGCGGGGACGCCGCCCGCGTCGCCGCCTGGCGACGCCATTTGTCCGATTTGAGCACCGCTTTGAACGGCGAGGCGTGGGATGGCGAATGGTATCGCCGCGCCTGGTTCGACGACGGCGCCGTGCTCGGCTCGGCCGCCAATGAGGAATGCCGCATCGATTCTATCGCACAGTCCTGGGCGGTGTTGTCCGGCGTCGCCCCGCCTGATCGCGCCGCCGACGCCATGGCGGCGGTCGAGCGAGAACTGGTGTTGCCGCACGAAGGCTTGGCCCTGTTGTTCACCCCGCCGTTCGACCGCACGGCGCTAGACCCAGGCTATATCAAAAGCTATCCGCCCGGGTTGCGCGAGAACGGCGGGCAATACACCCACGCGGCGCTGTGGTCGGTGATGGCGCTGGCCCGGATTGGCGAAGGCGACAAAGCCGCCGCCCTGATGTCAATGCTCAATCCCATCAACCACACCCGCACCCGCACCGATCTGCATCGCTATAAGGTCGAACCCTACGTCGTCGCCGCCGACATCTATGCGGCGTCCGGGCATGTCGGACGCGGCGGCTGGACGTGGTATACCGGTTCCGCCGCCTGGATGCAGCGCGCCGGTTTAGAGAGTATTTTGGGCCTGACGCGCGCCGGCGACTCCCTGACGCTCGACCCGTGTATTCCCAAATCCTGGCCCGGCTTCGAGATAACGCTGCGGCGCGGCGCCGCGCGCTACGAAATCGTTGTTGAAAACCCCGCCGGCCTCCAACGGGGCGTCGCGGCAGCTACGCTTGACGGGAAAGCCGTAAACGTTGATCCCCTGACCATCGACATGCGTGACGATAGCGCCGTCCATCATCTTCGGGTCCGAATGGGCTGACCTCGCCAAAAGGGAATTGAAAATTGTTACTTGAGCAAGAGGGGGGGTGTTGGCGGGTCGCCAAGGCCGGTCGCGCGGCTGTGCTGGTCGATGTTGAAGCTTATTTCAATGCGGCGAAACAGGCTATGCTGATGGCGCGGCGCAGCATTCACTTTTTAAATTGGGCCTTCGAGCCGGAGACCCGTCTAAACCCGCAAGCCCAAGCCTACGGCAACGACAACGATTGTATCGCGCATTTTATCAAGGACTTGGCCGAGGAACGCACTGACCTCGACGTGCGGGTGCTGTGCTGGAAATCGGCCATGCCGGTGGCGGCGACGCAAAACTTTTTTCCTCTCGCCGACCGCAGCGCTTTCGCCGGTAGCCGAGTCAATTTCGTGCTCGATGGCAAGTTGCCGGTCGGCGCGTGTCACCACCAAAAAATGATCATTGTCGACGACGCTGTCGCGTTTTCCGGCAGCGCCGATTTTGGACCTGATCGATGGGATACCCCCTGTCACGCCGACGACGATGCGCGGCGGCGTAAGTCTCGGCACGGTCCCACGACTTTCGATAGCCGGCACGAGGTCATGAGCATCGTCGACGGAGCCGCCGCCGCCGCGCTGGCTGAAAACTTCCGGCAGCGTTGGGAGAGAGGTCACGGAGAAACGCTTCCGATCTATCCGGCCCCGCCCTCCGACGCTTGGCCGGCCAGCGTGACGCCGATGTTTACCGATGTCGACGTGGGGTTTTCACGGACCGAAGCGGCCTGGCGTGAGCGGCCTCAGGTCCGCGAATGCGAAGCCCTGCACCTCTCGTGCATCGCAATGGCCAAACACTGCATCTACATGGAAAATCAATATTTTACGTCGGAGCTGATGGCGGAGGCCCTCGCGCGTCGGTTAGCCGAAGCCGACGGGCCGCAAGTCGTTTTGATCTCCACCGAACGCTCGCCGAGCTATTTTGATCAGCTGACCATGGATCGAACGCGCTGGCGCTTCATCGAGAGGCTGCAGGCCGCCGACCGTTTTGGACGGTTCCGCATCTACAGTCCGGTCACGACCTTGGGTCGCCGGATCATCGTGCACGCCAAACTTACCATCATCGACGATGATCTGATCCGTATTGGCTCGGCGAATCTGAATAACCGCTCGATGGGCTTCGAT
>JANXWN010000337.1 GCA_025351125.1 Caulobacteraceae bacterium
CCGACCCGGTCCCTGGGGCGGCTTTCGCCACAACCACCCTCAGTCTGTCGGCGGTCGGCGACGCGCGCGTGCCGCCGGACTTGGCCAATCTGAGTTTGGGTGTCGAAACGACCAGACCGTCCGCCGGCGCGGCCATGCGCGACAATGCCGCGCAGATGACCCGGGTGATCGCGGCGTTGAAAGCCGCCGGCTTGCCGGATCGCGATCTGCGAACCTCCAGTCTCAACCTGTCGCCGCAATACGTTTACGAACCCAATCAGCCGCCGCGATTGTCGGGCTATCAGGCGTCTAACCAATTGCAAGTCACCGTACGGAATCTGGCTCGCTTGGGACCGGTCGCGGACGCCGTGGTCGGCGCCGGCGCGACGAACGTCGGACAAATAAGTTTCGGTCTCGCCGATCCTTTGGCCGCCGAAAATAACGCCCGTCTCGCCGCGGTCAAGGCTCTGCAAGACAAGGCGGCGCTGTATGCTCAGGCCACCGGTTATCACATTGTCCGTTTGGTCGCCTTGAGCGAAGGCGCGCCGTATTCGCCTGGCCCGCAACCGATGGTGATGATGGCCATGGCTAAGGCATCCGCGCCAACGCCGGTGGAGGTCGGCGAGTCGTCCGTGCGCGTGGATATCTCCGGCGTATTCGAACTGGCGCGCTAAAGACCGGCCTTGCGAAAAGCTTGCGCCAAGCGCGCCGACATTTCGCGGCCGGGCAAGGCGTTTTCTCCCTCGATAACCGCCGAATAGATCCAGTCGCCGCGGCGGCTGGCGACGCGACCTTCCGCCCAGCCGACTCGGCGCGAACCGTCGGCATCGGACGGACAGCTCGCGCCGCGACCGTCTGGCGTCTCGGCCAAGGCCACGGCCGCCTTGGCCGACGATAGGCCGGGTCGGTCACAAGCGGGAAGACCGCGCAGGCAATTGAACCGATCGCCATAGGTGTAAATCACTTTTTGCGTCGCGCGTTCGGCGATCATCACGCATGTCGTCGGGTCGCCCACCACGTCACCGACGGCATGATCCAGAGCGTCGGTCGGCATCACCCGGGAGGGGCCTGTCGGCCCGCAGGCCGCGAGGACACCGAGCGCCGCGGCGATCGGTCGTAAGGACGTGAAATGTCGTCGCGCGCATGGCCGCATTGTCTAACTCACCCATCGCAATGTGGTCGGCGAAACCGGATTGACGAAAGCGCGGCCATCGCGCCGACTGTCCGCCCATTCGCGCTTGAGCGCCTGATACCATTTTGCCTGGGTGTCGGCGTCGTCGATCCACAGCAAGCCGGGATCGTAGGCCAAACCCTGATTTTGCAGAGTCACCATGTCGCCGTCCTGCTTGAGAAACCGTCGCGCGCCGATCTTGATCAGCGGAGACAACAGCGTGAAGATCGGATGATCGGACCACACGATCTGGGTGATCCGGGTCCGGGTGTCCGTTAGCGGGGTCAGACAGGTCAAAGCCAGAACCTGACGTTCGCTGGCCACGATGTGCTCCCAGCGAAAACCCGGCAATCGAAAGCCTATCTCGGTCATTGGCGCGCCGCCCAACAGAGCGTAGGCGCGGGAGTTCGCCGACGGCATATGGCGGGTCATCACAAAGCCTTGCGGCGCCGGCGAAAACGCCTTGGCCTTAGCGTGCCGCGAAGCCTTTGAGCGCCACCACCATTGGTGGTGGACATAGGGTCCGTGCGCCGGGTCCATCAGGCCGACGACCGCGTGGTCTAGGTGCGCGTCAAATTCTTGCCGGTCCACCAATTTAGGCCCTGCGCCGACCATCCCGTCGAACAGCGGCGGAGCGTGATCGGGCGCGTGGTCGCCGCGCGGATCGGCGGCGATCCAGATGAAGACCAGCCCCTGGCTTTCCCGGATCGGATAGCGGCGCACGCGCACCCGATCCACCTCGAAAGGCTGACCGTCGACCAAAGAGGGGATCGCCGCGCACACGCCGTCGGCGCCGAACCGCCAGCCGTGATAGGGGCATTCTATGCTCTCGGTCCCGTCGGCTTCACGCGCAAACCGCCCCGCCGACAGCGGTGCGGCGCGGTGCGGGCAGATGTCGCGCAGGGCGAACACCGCGCCGCTTCGGCTACGGCCCAGCATGACCGGCTCGCCCATGATCATATGCCGCGCGAGGCGTCCGACTTTGAGGTCGCGCGACAGAGCCGCGAAATACCAAATATCGGTCAAGAACCCCGAAGCGAATCCTGAAGACTGGGCGGCGGCGCTCGACATGGCGCTATTTTGCGGGGCCGCGCGGCCTGGCGCAATGCCGCGCGCCGCACGACGCCTTGACCTCGGCTTCGGCGGGTAAGACAGTGTGGCCTTCAAACACTTGTGTAGGGAGCGGCGCGCTTGGAATTGTTCGACCTGACCGGCAAGGTCGCCATCGTCACCGGCTCGACCAAAGGCATTGGCAAGGCCATCGCCGAACGCCTCGCCGAGCACGGGGCCAAGGTGACGATCTCGTCGCGCAAGACCGCCGCGTGCGAACAGGTCGCCGCCGCCATCAACGCCAAGCATCCAGGCGCGGCCATCGCCGTCCCGGCCAATATTTCGTCCAAAGACGATCTGCAACGCCTCGTCGACAAAACCCGCGCCGCCTTCGGCCAGGTCGACATCCTGGGGTGCAACGCCGCCTCCAACCCCTACGCCGGCCCGATGAGCGGCATGAGCGACGAGGCGTTCCGCAAGATTTTGG
>JANXWN010000343.1 GCA_025351125.1 Caulobacteraceae bacterium
CGGCGGCGCGCGGCGCGTTCAGCCACACGATCGATGACGCCCCCGCCGCGATAGCGGATCCCAAGATCCAGCCGCCCAAAACGTCGGTCGGCCAGTGGACGCCCAGATACACACGCGAAACGCCGATCAGCACGACCAGCAAAGCCGCCGCGGTCATTCGCGCGCCGCGTACGCCGGCCGGCTCAAGTCCGGTGGAAACGACCGCCGCGAGGGTGAGGTAGACGACCGGACTCATCATCGCGTGGCCGCTGGGGAAGCTCGACGAATAGACCATATCGAGGTGCGGCACGAGGGCGGGGCGAGGACGGTCGATCACGTGCTTGATGATTTCGGAAACGACCTGCGACACCACCACCGCGCCCACCAGCACCGCCGCGTGTCGCCCCCTATGGTTCATAACCAGCAAAAGGGCGGCCAAGACGATGACCAGCGTCAACACCGTGAAGCCGCCGAGCGCGGTGATGTCGCGCGCCGACTCTTGCAGCCAACGCGGTCCGATCGGCGTCCCCAACGCGCCGTGATGCCGAAACATCAGCAGGATCACCCGGTCGACGGCCCCGATGTCGCCCTCCTTGGCCTCGGCGGCCAGAGCGGCAAATCCGGCCAGAGCGCAGGCGATCGCGCCCCACGTCGCCAGCAGGCGGGTTTCCAGCCGCCGCGTCACGTCCCGCCAGCTTGGCCGCCGTGCGGCGGCGATTTTTGCCGGGGCGTCCATCACGCCGGCTGTTGGGCGGGCACCAGGGCGCGAAACGCCAGGGGGCGGAAGGTCACGCGCGCGGTGCGGCCCATCGTCGCCCGCTCGCCGTCCAGAATAATTGGAATTTGACCATGGCCGGCGACGCTGGCGGTCTTGACCCGCGTCAATGAAATGGCCGGGTCAAGTCGCCAATCGTCGAATACCGCGTGAAATCCCAAGCTGAACATGCCGGTGGCGGTAACCGGCGCCACGGCGGCGGCCTCCAAAAAAGGTTCGTCGGCGACCATCGCCCGCGACACCAGCGGGCACAATACCACCACCGCCTCCGCCGAGCCCTCCGCGCCGTCGTCGAAGCGATAGTCGAGCGCCTCGGAAGAGCGCCGCAGCGCCGTCGCCGAGCGTTGGATGGCCTCGATCGGATGGCCGTGGCGCAAGGCTTCGCGCGCGTCGGCGAACAGCGACGGCGCCCCCAGAACCGCGGCGCAAAAGAAAGCCTCGTCCTCGACCATGCCGCCGCTGACGTCGCGCACGACAGGCGACGCCAAGGTATCGGTCAGCGCGCTCTCCCACCCCACGGCGCCGTACAACGCGTGCGGCAGCATATTCATCGTCCCGCCCGGCAGAGCGATCAGAAATTTCCCGGCGCGCCCGCAGGCGATTGCCGCGGTTCGCAAAGTGCCGTCGCCGCCCAGCACGACCACTACCCCGGCGTTGGCGGCGGCGTCCGTCAGCGCTTGCTCGATGGTTTCGGGGGCGGCGTCGATCACCACCCCATGAGGCAGGCCGGCGGCGGCGAAGATTTCGCGCATGCGCTCGCCCGACGCGGCGTCGCAGCCGCCGCTGCCAATGTTGTTCACCGCCGTGACGGTTTTGAACATGGCCTCACGTTCGTCTGGCGTCATGGCGCTACTCCATCGCGTTGACCGGCGCCGTGCGTCACGCGCGGGCGCAGGGGCACGACCCAATTGTCGCGCACATCGAGCCGGCCGGCCTCCCATACCATGCCGCTCACCGCCATTTCGTCGCCGGCAATGTTGATGACGTTGAAGCCGGGGGGAACACCGCGCTCGCGCAGCGACAGCGTGCCCGCGCCGACGGCATAGCTATGCCCGTCGCCAAACGGCAGGGGCTCGACGAACGGCGCGTGGATATGACCGCTCAACACGATGTCCACATCCGCGCGGCACAGACGACGGGCCGCCGACTTGCCGCCGCGCACGCGCGCCGTCATCGGCTCGCGGACGGCCTCGACCAAGGGATGGTGGCAAACCACCACGCGCAAGGCGTCGCCCGACGACGCCGCGAGCGCGTCGGCCGCGGCGTCGGCCTGTCGGCGCGAGACCTCGCCTTTCGACCAATTGAGCCGCAATTGCCAGCCGCGCGCGCTGTTCATCGCGTGTACGTGCAAACCCGGCGCCTGGAAGCTCGCGCTGGCGGCGGGCCCGATGCTGCTGGCATAGGACTCGAACGGTTTGACCAGCCGCGCGACCAAACCCATCCACGGGGTGTCGTGATTGCCGGGGGTCGATAGCCGCGGCCCGGGCAAGCCGCTGAGCCAGGCGCCCGCCGCCGAAAATTCCGCTTCGCAACCTGATTGGGTGATGTCGCCGCTGAGCACCAGAAGGTCGAACGGCGTGGCGTGAATAAAATCGGTCACCGCCTCGAGCGCCGCCTTATTCTCCGCTCCAAAGTGGATATCGGAGAGATGCAATAGTCGAACCGGCATTGATAGCGTCTCGCGGTGCGTGATTTTGCGTTGATCGCCTCACATTATCGGCGACATAACCAATGGAGTGGGCTGAAGTTCCCGCGCCGCGCGCGCGCGACAGGGTCCAGCTCAGCTAGAAATCCTGGGCCAGCGTCCGCGCCATGGTGGCGAATATCCGTGCGCTGGCGCTCTGAGGCGCCGTGGCGACCAGCGGGCGACCTTCGTCGGCGCCCTGCCGCAGAGCGACCTCGATGGGAATTTCGCCCAGGAACGGCGCGTCGATCCGCTGCGCTTCACGTCGCGCGCCGCCTTCGCCGAAGATCGGGATGCGGGCCCCGGTGGCCGGATCGGGGAAATAGGCCATGTTTTCGATCACGCCCAAGATCGGCACCGGCGGGTTCATCTTGGCGAACATGGCCGAGGCGCGGCGGGCGTCGATCAAGGCGATTTCCTGCGGCGTCGAGACGATCACCACGCCATCCACC
>JANXWN010000086.1 GCA_025351125.1 Caulobacteraceae bacterium
AGCGGAGATTTGGTCGCGCAGGCTTGCTATCCGCACCGCCTGCAAAGCTATATTGCCCGTTAGTGTCAAATAGGCCGCGTCGACGCGATAACCCTGAGCCGCCTGCGCCGCGCCCGCCGCTTCAATGCCGCGGCGCCGACCCCCAGCGAGGTCCAAATCATAGGAGACGGCGGCGCCCACGCTAAACAAATTGACGGTGGGACTTGGAAAGCCCGCAAACCCGAACGCGGAGGTGTTAATTCGGTCACGCACAGCGCTGGCGGAACCTGTCACGTCAGGTCGGCGAGCCGCTTGAGCGCTTTGCGTTTCCGCCCGCGCTTGTTGCAAGGTTGCGATCGCCTCCGCGAGAGCCTGATTGTCGTGCAAGGCCTGGATCATAACGTCATTGAGTTCAGGTGACCCGAGCGCAAGCCACCAACCTCCCGGCGTTGCGGCTCTCATTGACCATACCGTCGCGGTAGACTCCGCGTCTCCCGCCATCAAATAACTTGAGGCTGTTGGGGCCGCTGGTTGCACGAAGTTTGGTCCAACGGCGGCGCACGCGTTCAATGTCAGACCTAAACCCAACGCAGCGACGTTTCTTTTAGTCCGACATCGCATGCGCGGCCTCCCGGGCACCTTTGGCTGGACGAATAATCAGAAGAAGCGGGATGACCGCGACGGTCAGTATCATCATAACCCTAAAATCATCGATATACGCGACCATAGCCGCCTGACGCGTGATCTCGCCGTTGAGCGATAGAAGCCCCGTCAGCGACGACGGATCGAAAGCCGGCGCCAAAGCGGCGTTCAATTGCGTGTCACCGGGCGCCACGCGTGCGGACATATCGGCGTGGGCGACAGCGGCATTGGTCGTCCAAAGGGCTTGCATAATGGAAATACCGATACTTCCGCCCAAACTGCGCACCAAATTATATACCCCCGCCGCCTCGGCGCGCAGGCGAGGATCGAGCGTGGAAAACGCCACCACGCTCAAGGGCACGAACAGGAAACTCATACCGAAGCCTTGTAGAAGGCCTGAGATAATCATGGGTCTGGCTGTCATCGAAAGGTCGAAACCTGTCATCATGTTCAACGCGAGCGCCGTGCAGACAAGTCCGGTTAGCAAAATAAAGCGAAGATCCACACGCCCCAACAACCGGCCGACGATCAACATCGCCAAAAACGTCCCGGCGCCGCGTGGGATGCCGACAAGTCCGCTCTCAAGAGCAGTATAGCCCATAAATGACTGCATCATCGGCGGCAGAAGCGCCATCGACGAAAACATCAGAATACCCGTGAACAATCCGAAGATATTACTGGTCACGAAATTACGATCGAGCGCCAAAGCTCGACTCAAAAACGGGCGTTTGGCGCTCAACGTCTGCGCCGCGAACACGTATCCCGACAACACGCCAATGACGCCGTAGGTCCAAATTTCGACGCTCGAAAACCAATCTTGCATCGGTCCGCGATCGAGCAAAAGTTGGAACGCGCCGACCGCGACCGACAGAGAGCCAAAGCCAATAAAATCGAACGTCTGGTCGTTCGTCCCCTTGTCCTGCTCCATGAATATCCACAGCCCGACGAGCGACAGCCCGGCGGTCGGAAGATTGATGTAAAACACCCAACGCCACGTCAGATTGTCGGTTAGCCACCCGCCCAGGGTCGGACCCAGAATTGGCCCAATAATCATGGCCATGCCCCAAATCGACATAACGCGCCCGACCTGATTGGGCGGCCATAGGTCCAAGACCATGGCTTGCGACAACGGCATGAGAGAAGCGCCGGCCACGCCTTGCAGCATGCGAAACACCACGATCTCGCCAAGGTTGTTGGCTATGCCGCACAGCATCGACGAGACGATGAAGCCACCCACTGACAACAGAAGCAGGTTTTTGCGACCGATCCGTTTTGACAGCCAACCGGTCAAGGGGGTCATAACCGCCGTCGCGATCAGATACGACGTCAGTACCCATGAAATCTGATCCACGGACGCCGAAAGACTGCCTTGAATACGCGGCAAGGCGACGTTGGCGATGGTGGTGTCGAGCGACGTCATGAGGGTCGTCAACATCATCGCCGCCGTAATCGGAAGACGATTGGCTTTGTCTGCGCCGGAGGCCATCGCGCTCTAGCGCCTCGGCGCCCCGACGACCGGCGCGCGCACATCCACCGTCACCGTCGCCGACAATCCGGCCCGCCCGGCCACGTCAGGCGGGGCAGCATCGAAGGCTATCCGCACAGGTAGGCGTTGTGCGACCTTTACCCAATTTCCGGTGGCGTTTTGGGCCGGCAGGGCGGAAAAGGCCGACCCGGCGCCAGGGCTGAAGCTGGCTACGTGGCCAGCAAGCGCTTGACCGCCGTAAGCGTCAATCTTGATCTTCACGGATTGTCCGATCCGCATTTTTTTGAGCTGATCTTCCTTGAAGTTCGCTTCGACCCATGGCCGACCGTTGATTAGGAAAAATACCGTTTGCGCCGAATTGACGTAGGCGCCGACCTGCAACTGGTCGACCCGCGTGACAATGCCATCTTTGGGCGCGACCACGACCGTATGAGACAAATCCAAGCGCGTCGCCGCTAGCGCCGCCGCGGCCTGCTGAACACCCGGATAAGCGTCGGACCTCGTCGAGGCGTCGCCGAGATTAGCCAAGGCCGTGGCGGATTGTTGACGCGCCACCGCCACCTGATCGGTCGCTAAATCGGCGGTGTGCGCCGCCGCAGCGGCCTGTTCGCGAGACGATACTCCGGCCGCCGCCAAAGCGGTCTGGCGGACGGCTTCCTTGGCGGCGAAGCTCGCGGTCTGCAGGGCCGCGCGTAACACCAAATTTTGCTGATCATAGGCCGCTCGCAGGCCGACCACTTGCAGTCGGGCGGCCGCCACCGACGCTTCCGCCCGTTGTGACGCCACCTGAGCATCCGCGGGATCGAGCCGAAAAAGTACTTGCCCCGTCTTGACGTGCTGGTTTTCCAACACGTCGACCTCGATGACGCGGCCTGCGACGGCGGCGCTGATCGGCGATTTAGCCGTCTGCACATAAGCGTCATCGGTTGTCTCGGTGCGGCCGGAAGTGAGGACAAAATAGCTGACTAGAGCTAAAATAATGACCGGTCCGCCGATCATTAACGGCCAGCGCCACCGCGCCAACGGTGCGGTCGGACCGCCCCGATCGGCGGCCTCTTCATCGATCGAGCTCACGCGACGAAAGCCTCTCGTTCAAATAACGCGCCTTCCGGCTCAACTTTCTTGCGCGTCGCTCTGGGCACTGTCAAGAACAAAGAGTACAGTTCGGTTTCGTTTTGAGGGTATCGTCATGCGCGTCAAAACCGACGCCAAACGTCAAGCCATCTTGAGCGCCGCAGGAGCGGTGTTTCGCGAATCGGGTTTTGCCGGAGCGAGCATGACCGCTGTCGCCGAAAGGGTCGGCGGCTCGAAGGCGACGCTCTATCGCTATTTCACATCGAAAGAGGAGTTGTTCGTCACGTTGATGTTCGACGCCGTATTCGATGAGGCCAACGCGACCTTCGATATGCTTAAACCATCCGAAAATCTTCGCAGAACGCTTGAACGGTTTGGCGCGAGTTTGTTGCTAAGCGGCCTGTCCGAAACCTCGATATCCGTGCGTCGCAATTCAATTTCTGAAGGCTGGCGATCTGGCATTGGGGAAATACTCTATGATCGCGGCGCCAAACGGCTCTGGTCGCGCATGGCCGATTTTATGCAAGGCGAAATGGATGCGGGCCGCCTGCGCGCCGTGGACCCTTGGATGGCGTCGATGCATCTTCGTGGCATGCTGGAAGCCGACGTGATTAATCGCGCGGTGATTGGCGCCAAGGTAGACATGCGCCCCAAATATCTCCGGGACCACGCCGCCAAGGCGGTCGACGCCTTTTTACGCGCTTACGCCAGCGCTTCGGTCTGCGACGACTGATTGTCCCAGGCAATCGGCTCAACCTTGCCGATCATAAACCCCCAAGCGACGCTGCCCAGCAAAGAAACGCCGCCGGCAATGGCAAAGGCCCAGGAAAAATTATGGGTGTTGTCGACCACGACGCCGGTGATAATCGGCGCGACGATACCGGCGATATTGGCAAAGGCGTTTTGCAGGCCAATCCATTTGCCACCCGCACGCGGGCCCGCAAGAGTTTGCCCGATGGAATAAAGCGCGGGTGCATTGACGCCGAAAGCCAAGCCGGCAATCATTAGAGCGATGATGCTGGTCTTGGAATCGCCGACCGCGCAGACCAGCAGGCTGGCGGCAATTATCAGGTGTCCACCAACAATCGCCGTTTTTCGGATCCGCGTCACGCTCGCGCCCGCGGTGATCCAACGATCGCATAGGCGACCGCTGATAAGACAGCTCGCCGCGTATACTAAATAGATTACGCCGCTGATCTGGGCCATTTCGGTCATACTGAAACCACGCGCTTTGACAAGATAAAGCGGCAGCCAAGAGATCACGAAATACACCGCGTAATTGCCGCAAAACTGGCCGAGCGCGGCGCCTTTGGCCTCCCGCCGCGCCAAGATGGTCCACGCTGATGGCGCCGGACCTTCGGAATCGAATTTGGCGGCGGCGGAGGCCTTGGCAGTCGTCCATAGCCAGGGCGCGAGCCAAACGAGAGACGCCAAACCGAACAGCAGGAAAACCGGTCGCCAGCCAATTCCGGCCATCAGCATTCCGCCGAAAAACGTTCCAACGGCGGGCCCAAGGGCCAAGCCGGTGGTGATCAAGCCGTTGGCGGCGCCCAACTTGTGTTGCGGCAAATGCTGCGCGAGCAATTTCGACGCGCAAGGAAAAGCCGCGCTTTCGCCGACCCCAAGCACGATGCGCAAAGCCAAAAGCCCGGCGAACCCGCTGACAAGCCCGGTCGCAGCCGTCGCCAACGCCCAAATCGCCAGTCCCAACGCTAAAGTGCGATAGGCGTTTATCCGCTCGATTAACCAACCGACGAGCAAGTGACTAGGCACATAACTCCAAAAAAACGCCGACAACAGAATGCCGATTTGCGTGCTGGAAAGGTGCATCTCTCCCCTAATAAGGGGGGCGGCGGTAGCGAGGTTGCCCCGGTCCACGTAATTGATCAGCACGGCCAGCGCGAGCAAGGGAACAACCGTTCTACCCAAGGTCGACTCCCGCGCGATGGCGGGGTTATTTTGCAGCGTGGACAGATGATACCCCTTCATGACTCTGAGCGTACTAGGGCAAGCCACAGTCCGCTTATGCGGTCAATGACGATTCCTGGCCCAAAAAATTCGTTGCCGCAGACCGGGAGCCGGACAATTAACATGACCTTTAATTCACGCCGTTTGTTCGGGTTGGCCGCCCTCAGCGCCATGATTTCGGTTGGCTTTGGCGCATTCGCCGCCCACGGTCTCTCCGACCCGCAGGCGCAAGGCTGGCTGAGGACCGGCGCGAACTATCAACTCGCGCACGCATTGGCTGTGTTCGTCACCTTGAGCGCAGCGTTTTCTTCCAACCGATCTTCACGTTGGGCGGCGGTGTTTTTCCTGGGCGGGAGCGTATTGTTTAGCGGCTCTCTCTACGCAATGGCGCTCGGCGCGCCGCGTTGGCTGGGCGAGATCACGCCGATCGGCGGTTTTGGATTTATCGCCGGTTGGGCGCTCTTGGCGTGGAGCGCATTTCGCTCGCCCGCGAAACCAATGTAAGAACGCCGATGGATCGATTGCGCATACCATCTGGGCCGATGTCGCTCGCTGGACGGCGGGGACTGTACGCCGAAATTGAACCCTTCGCCTCCGGCTGGATGGCGACGGATGGCCCGCACGAAATCTTCTACGAGACCTGCGGTTCGACGGACGGCAAACCTGTCGTTGTCCTGCACGGTGGTCCTGGCGGCGCTATCAACCCTACCATGCGGCGGTATTTCGATCCGGCCCGTTGGAATGTCGCTCTTTTTGACCAACGGGGCTGCGGTTTAAGCCGACCCAACGCCTCCCTCGACGATAACACCACCTGGACTCTTGTTGCCGATATCGAGCGGTTACGGCGCCATCTCGGGGTGGACCGCTGGGCGGTATTTGGGGGCTCTTGGGGCTCGACCCTTGCCTTGGCTTATGCGATCACGCACCCTGACCGCGTTACCGCTTTGATTTTGCGCGGAATATTCTTGATGACCCGGCGCGAAACACATTGGTTCTACCAGGACGGCGCCTCGATGATTTTCCCGGACTCGTGGGAAGGCTTCTGCGCGCCGATCCCGCTGGCCGAACGTGGCGATATGATCGGCGCCTACCACAGACGACTGATCAGTTCGGACCGTACTGTCCAAGCTAAAGCCGCTGCGGCCTGGAGTCGGTGGGAGGGCGACGCTCTATCGCTTCGCGGTCCGCAAGCGCGCCCAGCCAAATTCGACGAAGTCGATTTCGCTATCGCGTTTGCACGCATCGAATGTCATTTTTTTGCACATGCGGGATTTATGACGGAAGACGGCTGGCTGTTGAAACACATTGACGCCATCAGACAAATTCCAGGCTGGATAATTCAGGGACGGTTCGACATGGTCACGCCGATGGAAAGCGCTTGGTCGCTGAAAAAAGCTTGGCCGGAAGCGCGGTTTGAACTGATTTGGGATGCCGGTCACGCCTCGACCGAACCGGGGATCGTCGATGCCCTCATCCGAGCGACCGATGATGCACTCACCGCTCGCCAGCCAGGTTAGACAATCCCCCCGCCGCCGCGCGTGACTTCTGAATAGCGGTGAACCCGCACCGAAAGCACCAAGGCGAAGCCGATCATCATCGTGATCATCACGGTCCCGCCATAAGACAACAGCGGCATAGGCACCCCGACCACAGGAGCCAACCCCATCACCATGGCGCCGTTGATCACGACGCAAAGCGCGAATGTCGCCGTCACGCCCGCCGCCGCGAGCCGGCCAAAATGCGAGTGGGCGATCGAAGCAATGCGCAGCGCCATGAAAATAACCGCCGCGTAGAGCAGAAGAATAACCGCGCAACCCACAAATCCGAACTCTTCGGCCATCGATGAGAAAATAAAGTCGGTCGATTTTTCCGGCAGGAAGTTGAGTTGACTCTGCGTGCCGAGGCCAAAACCCTTACCCAAAAACCCGCCGGACCCCAAGGCGATCTTGGATTGAATAATGTGATAGCCGGCGCCGGAGCGATCGGCCTCGGGATTCAAAAACGTTAGCAGCCGAGCCCGCTGATAAGCCTTGAGCACAAACAAAAACATCGGCGGTA
>JANXWN010000363.1 GCA_025351125.1 Caulobacteraceae bacterium
GTAGGGGCTGAGCGCGAACTGGAAGATGACCACCGGCAGGTTGGCCGTGGGATGGGTCAGGTCAAGGCTGAAGAACTGATTGTTGAGGGCGGTGAACAGCAGGGGCGCGGTTTCGCCGCTGATACGGGCAAAGGCGAGCAGGGCCCCGGTCAGGATGCCGCTGGTCGAGCCGCGCCACAGAATGGTGCGGATCACCGTCCATACCGGCGTGCCCAACGCGACACCGGACTCACGCAAGGCGATCGGTTGCAGTTTCAAAACATCCTCGGTGGTGCGGGTGATCACCGGCGCGGCGAGGAAGGCCAAAGCGACCGCGCCGGCGAAGCCCGAGAAACTCTTGAACGGATGCACCAGGATTTCATAAACGAACAAACCCACCAAAATCGACGGCGCCGACAACAGCACGTCGTTGAGGAAGCGCACGACATCCCCGAACCGGCTCTCGCCGGCGTATTCCGCTAACCAAGTCCCCGCGAGGATGCCGATCGTCAGCGCGATAAGCATCCCCAACACCGACATCATAACCGATCCGATGATCGCGTTGAGCAGGCCGCCCGGCGTTCCGGCGGCGGGCGTGTCCTTGGTGAAAATGTCGAGGTTGAGGCCGCCCAGCCCCTGACTGACCAAGGAATACAAGATCAAGGCCAGAGCCGTCAGCGCGACGGCGGTGACCACGAAACAAAATCCGACAAACATGACATTGCCCATTTTGCGTGACGCGACGCGCGCGGCGGACACGGCCATACCCTAGACCCTCGCCTGGTTGCGCAGCAGCAAGCGCGCCATCGCCAGCACGGCGAAGGTAATCAGGAACAACACCAGCCCGAGCGCGATCAACGCCGAGGCCTGTAAGCCGCTCGCCTCGTTGAACTCGCTGGCGATGGTCGAGGCTATCGTCGAACCGGCGTCGAACAAACCCTTGGGAAAAGCGTGTGAATTACCGATGATGAACGTGACCGCCATGGTCTCCCCCAAGGCGCGGCCCAAGCCCAGCATGACCGCGCCGATGGCGCCACGGCGCACGTATGGCAAGGTGACTTTCATGACGACTTCGCCGGTCGTGGCGCCCAGGCCGTAAGCGCTCTCGCGCACCTGCGGCGGCACGGTCATCAGAAGTTCGCGCAGGGTGGCGGCCATGAACGGCAGGATCATGATCGCCAAAATAATCGAGGCGGCCAAAATACCGGTGCCGTTGGGAATGCCGGAAAACAGCTTCTCCGCAAAACTGCCCGGCGCCGCCGACGTCATCAACGGTGTTTCGACGTGCGCGGCGAAATACGGAGCGAATACGAACAAACCCCACATGCCGTAGACGATCGATGGAATACCGGCCAGCAGTTCGACCGCCGTGCCGATCGTCCGGCGTAGGACTTGCGGACACAACTCCACCAGGAAAAACGCCACCCCGCCGGCGACCGGCAGGGCCATCAGAAGGGCGAGGGCGGCGGTGATCAAGGTTCCGACGATCGGCCCGGCCGCGCCGTAAACGTCCTTGACCGGATCCCAGGTGGCGTTGGTGACGAAACCCAGACCAAACTTGGACAGCGCGGGCCACCCACCAATCAAGAGCGACACCAAAACACCGCCCAAGGCCGCCAACAGCGTTGTGGCCGCGGCGAAACACAGGCCTTCGAATATCGGATCGAAGGTCTTGCCGCGCGGCGAGCTCCGGCGCGGCGCGGGTCGACTTGCGGTCGTGGAAATTTCGGCCGTCGACATGGCGCCTCTTCTTGATCCGTCCTAGCGCGTGCGCGACAACGACGAAAGAGCGTGTCGCGGTGCGATCAACGCGCCGCGGACACCGCCCGCGCCGGTTATGCCTAGTGATAAACCGGCTTGCCGTCCGGTCCGACAATCTTCATCCACGACTTGCGCACCAAAGCCTTCACCGGCTCGGGCAGCGGCACGTAATCGAGAGACTCCGCGGCGCCATTGCTATTTTTGTAGGCCCAATCGAAGAACGCCAGCACGTCATGCCCGGTCTGCGCATTGGTCTGTTTGGTGTGCATCAAGATGAAGGTCGCGCCGGTGATCGGCCAAGATTTGAGGCCCGGTTGATCCAGTAGCAGCAGGTAATAGCCCGGGGCCGATTGCCATTTGGCGCCCGCAGCCGCCGCGCCGAAGGCGGCGGCGTTGGGGGCGACGAAAGCCCCGGCTTTATTCTGCATCAGCGCATAATCCATGTGATTTTGCTTGGCGTAGGCATATTCGACATAGCCGATGGCGCCGACCGTTTGCTTGACCAACGCGGCGACGCCGTCGTTCTTTGGGCCGCCGATGCCGACCGGCCAATTGACCGAATCGCTGGCCCCGGGGCCGGCGGCCCAGCCGGGCGCCTGCATCGCCAGATAGCTGGTGAAGAGGAAGGTCGTGCCCGATCCGTCGGAACGGTGAACCACGGTGATCGGCAAGTTCGGCAAGGCGACGCCTTTGTTATAAAGGGCGATGATCGGATCGTTCCACTTCTTGATCAGGCCCCGATAGATGTCGGCGAGAAGCCTGCCGGTCATATGGATCCGGCCGGCCTGAATGCCCGGCAGGTTCATCACCGGCACCACGCCGCCGATGACGGTCGGAAACTGTTGCAAGCCGCCGGCGGCCAGAGCGTCCGGCTTCAGCGGTTTGTCGGAGGCGCCGAAATCGACAGTGTTGGCGTTGATTTGCTTGATGCCGCCGCCCGAACCGATGGCTTGGTAATTTAGCACGGCGCCACTTTGCGCCTTATAGGTTTCCGCCCACTTGGCGTAGACCGGCGCGGGAAAAGTGGCCCCCGCGCCGGAGATGGTGGCGGCGGCGGCGACCGTGTCGATGGTGGTCGCCGCGACGACGGCGGCGATCATTGCGAAGAGGGGAGTCTTGAGCATCGTGGTCTCCTGAGAGCGAGCGTTTCTGGGCCGAACGTTTTTATAGATCTGTGTCTAGCGGCGAGATTTATCAGTTTAATGACGATCCACGCCTATGGCCACGCGTGGCGACTAGACGCGGCGGCGTCGCATGAGATCGCGCCACGGCGTCTAGCCTTATCCACCTTAGAATTTCACCTGCGTAAACACGCCGATTTCGTCGTAATAACCCGAGCCGAGACCCGATGCATTGGTCGTGCCGATCTTGCCGTTGCCGGTGTTCAACAAACCGTTTTGCACCTTATCGCGCTTGTAAACCAAGGCGAAATCGAGCGGTTTGATCGGGCTGTAAGAGACGCCGACGTTGAAATAGTTGTCGGTGAAACTGGGCGCGGTGGTGTTTTGCGGCTTCACATAGTCGTAACGACCGAAAACGGCGATCTGTTTGGTGAAGTTGAAAGAACCGAACGCGGAATAGCCCTCTGATTTGTTGACCTTCAGCGGGTTGGCCTGCGTAACGTCGTTCCAATCCTTGGCCCAAAAATATTCACCGCCGAGGCGGAATTGATCACTGGAATAGGCCACCACAGCGTCGAAGCGTTCGGCGGTGTTGTATGTCGTCGTTCCCGCCACGGCCTTGCCGAGTTTGCCGTCATAACCGCCGACCGCGACGGTGAAGTGGTGATAGGTCGCGTTGATGCGGCCTTCCACATCCAAATGATCGGTGCGGTTGGCCGTGCCGATCGCGGGCGCCTTGTAGCCCGATCCGTCGACGACCGAAACCTGATAGCCGATGAGACCGCCAGCCAGAGAGCCGAAGGCGTGCAGACCCCAATCGGTCGAAGTGCCAAACTTGGTGCGGTCGAGCAAGACCTGTTCGACATAACGATTGCCGTAAAGTTTTTCGACGAACGGCACCCACGGCAGATCAGCGGCGCCGGCGCGTATGACCAACGCGTCGCTGAGCTTAGCCTGCAAAAACGCTTTCTTGATGAAGAGCTGAGTCGCGCCGGCGCCGCTATCATAGATGAAGTCGGTGGTGGCGTTGGCGGAGAACACGTTGTTGAACTTGTGATCAACCGACAGATAGAGACGCTTGATGTCGAAATTCGTCCCGCTCTGCGGTTGGCGTACGCCGCCGTCGTTTTTGTAGTCAATGTGGCTGGCGTCGGCGAAGATCGTCGCGCCTAGGGTGGTATCGGCCGACCAATTGGGTTTCGGCGTTGCCTTTTTGACCTCGGTCGCGACCGTGGTCGGCAGAGTTTGGATCTGGGTTTGGTTGGCGGTCGCGATGGCCTCGGCGTTCTGAGCCTGGGCCTGGGCGGTCTGGACCTGGGTTTGCAAGGCCTGGATCTGCGCTTGCTGCGGCTGACGAGCGTCTTCCAGGCGCCCCTCGAGCGATTCCACCTTCGCCTTCAGCAAATCCACTTCGTCGCGCAGCAGCGCCATTTCGCTTGGGCCGCGCGCGGCGCGGGCATGGTGGCGATGCGTCGTCTTGGCGTCGGCGGCGAAGCCGGAGGCGGCAAAGACTCCCAAAGCCGTACCCGCGACCAAAGCCGTTCTCATTCTCATCGTCTTAGTTCCCCTGGAAATTGCGCCCGAACGCCTGTCCGCCGCTTGAGACAGGCGTTAGTGGCGATATGTGACAGTCTCGTGAAACGAGAAAACATCGATCGTCCGTTAGCGGCGCTCGTGGCGCCGACGCCACACCTACACGCCAGGGCCGGCGCGATATGGGACCTTTGACAGATTGATCCGGGTCGCTAAGACAAGGCTTGCTTGTCCGCACCGAGGTTATGTCCATGGCTCTTCCCCCCGTTCTTCGCGACCGTCTGCGTCTGCCGGTTATCGCTTCACCGCTGTTTATCGTGTCGGGTCCCGACCTGGTGATCGCGCAATGCCAAGCGGGCGTTGTCGGTTCGTTTCCCTCGCTCAATGCGCGTCCGCTGTCGCAATTGGATGAATGGCTGGCGCGCATTACCGAAGAGCTGGCGGCATGGGATCGCGCCCACCCCGATACGCCCGCCGCGCCGTTCGCGGTTAATCAGATCGTTCACAAGACCAATAACCGGCTCGACGATGACGTTGCGCTATGCGCCAAATACAAGGTTCCGGTGGTCATAACCTCGCTCGGCGCCCGCGTGGATGTCAATCAAGCCGTGCACGGATGGGGCGGGATCGTGCTGCACGACGTGATCAACAACGCCTTTGCGCATAAGGCGATCGACAAGGGCGCCGATGGCCTGATCCCCGTCGCCGCCGGGGCCGGCGGACACGCCAGCAAGCTATCGCCCTTCGCCATGATTCAGGAGTTGCGCGAATGGTTCGATGGCCCGATCGCTTTGTCGGGGGCCATTGCCAACGGCGGCGCGATCTTGGCGGCGCAGGCGATGGGGGCCGACCTAGCCTACATCGGTTCGGCCTTTATCGCCACGCGGGAAGCCAACGCCGTTACGGGTTATAAGGACATGATCGTCGAGCGCAGTGGGGAAGATATCGTCTACACCAACCTGTTCACCGGCGTGCACGGCAACTATTTGCGCCCCAGCATCGAGCGGGCGGGCCTGGATCCGGATAACCTGCCGCAATCGGACCCGTCGAAAATGAACTTCAACTCCGGCGGCAATCAGGACGCCAAGGCGTGGCGCGACATCTG
>JANXWN010000407.1 GCA_025351125.1 Caulobacteraceae bacterium
AGACATTATCGAAAATCGGCGCGACGGCCTGGCGCAGATATCCCAGTTTTGAGCTGTAGGCATTGGTGGCGAGCACCAAATGGGGCGTACGGACGCGCCGACCCTTGCCCAGATGCAAGACGTGGATCGGGCCTTCGTCGACGTGCGCCACCGGCGTATTCTCGTAGATCCGCGCGCCGGCGTGCAGGGCCGCGTCTTTCCAGACCGCCACCAATTTGCCCGGATGGACTTGGCCGCCGCCCGGGTCAAACACGGCGCCGGCATAGCCCTGCGCGCCGATGCTGGCGCCGGTGCGTTCGGCGTCCCAAAATTCGAATGGTAACCCTTGATCACGCGCTTGGCGGACGTAAGTCTGGCGCGCGGGTAGCTCGGCCGGATCGTTGATGACCTGCAAGGCGCCGCGGCGCTCCAACTCGCAGTCGATGCCGCTCGCATGCGCGAGTTGGGCCAGAACCGCAAGGTTTTCCGCCGTCAGTTGATAAAGTCGGCGATCGGTGGCGGGGTCGTCGCCGGCGCGCAGATAGCGATCGTCGGTCATGGTCAGAACCATTGCGCCGTTGCGCCCGGAGGCGCCATTTCCGCAGGCCAGCGCTTCTAGCAGGACGACGCTCAGGCCCGGACGCCGGCGGCGGAGATAATAGGCGCACGATAGGCCGAAAAATCCGCCCCCGACGATGACGACGTCGGCATCGAGATCGCCGGTCAGAGGCGGCAGCGACGCGGGCAGGGCCGCTGACCAATAACTACGGTTTCGATCGAACCGCGGGGTTTCTGGAAAAATTGTCGGAGACGCCAGATTAACCGCGCCCGCGCCCACGACGCCCCCGGCGGTCGCCGCCCCGATCAGACGCCGGCGCGTGGTCGAGCCCCGTGACGGCGCATTCTCGTCACTCATCAGGCCCGGTCCAGCGAAGGCGTCGTGGGGCACAGAACGACATTTCTCCGAAGCGGGTAAAGAAATTAGAAATATTTCTCTTCCCGTTGCGGGGGAAGCGACTCGGCGTCAGCCGAGCGGTAGGGGGCGCAACACCAAAGACCGCGTAGCGGGCGCCACACCGCTGACAACCTCTTGCGTTTCAGCTTCCCATAATTTCGAGCATAGCTTCCAGGTTTGCCAGATGATCGGCGTCGCGGGACGGTTTGTCCCAGCGGATGCGGTGAATGCGCGGAAACCGCATGGCGAGACCGCTTTTGTGCCGGGTGGAGCGTTGAAGGCCCTCAAACGCGATCTCCAGCACCAAGCCGAAATCCGCGTCCGCGCGCACCGATCGCACCGGGCCGAAACGCTCGACGGTGTTCTCCCGCACGAAGGCGTCGAGTCGTTTGAGCTCTTCATCGGTAAAGCCGAAATAGGCCTTGCCCACCGGCGTCAACGCGCGCCGACCGTCCGGCTCGTCGCGCCACACCCCGAACGTATAGTCCGAATACAGACCGGACCGTTTGCCGTGACCACGCTGAGCGTACATCAGGACCGTGTCAACCAAGCGCGGATCGCGTTTCCATTTGAACCAAGGTCCTTTTGGACGACCGGCCAGATAGGCGGAGTCCCAGCGTTTGAGCATCAAACCTTCGGCGCGCGCGGGGTCGCCCGGCGGCGGCGCGGCGCGGCGGGCGGCCAGAGCGGCCCAAGTTTCGAACGGTTCCAGCGGCGAGAGGTCCAGCCGCTCTGAACCGTATCGCGTCAAGACTGCTTCCAGTCGCGCGCGGCGTTGTCTGAACGGCAGGGCGCGCAGGTCGTTTTCGCCGTCGGCGAGGATGTCGTAGGCGCGGATGCCCGCCGGAAAAGCCGCCAGTAATTTGGCGTCGGCGGTTTTGCGGTTGAGCCGTTGCTGCAATTCGCCGAACGGCGCCGCCTGGCCGCCACGCATGACCATCAGTTCTCCGTCGATCACGCCTTCAAACCTCAGCGCTTCCACCACGTCGGGAAAAGCATGGGAAATATCGTCGCCGGTGCGGGTGTAGAGTCGCCGCACCCCCGCTTCGTGCGCCGCCTGGACGCGGATCCCGTCCCATTTCCATTCGGCCGCATAGTCGGCGGGATCAAGTTTGACAAAATCCACCGCGTCGTTGATGGCCTGCGCTAACATGACCGGGCGAAATCGAGCCGCCGCCGCCGCGTCAGGACGCGGCGCGCTGCCCTCCAACCAAGCGAACAAATTGAGGTAAGGCGGCGTCAGCGCGTGCCAAATTTCTTCCAACTCCGCCACCGCAACGTCCCCAAAATCGGCCACCGCCTGTTTGGCGAGCCGCGCCGATACCCCCACGCGCAAGCCGCCGGTGACCAGCTTCAGCATCGCCCAGCGCCCGTCGGCGTCCAGAGCATCCAACCAACCTTCGACCAACACTTGCGCCTCCGCGCGAGAGGCGACCGCCAGTGCGTCGACCACCGTTGAAAGGTCAGGCTCGTAATTGGCCCCGGGCCGGCTTGGCCAGACCAGAGCGATGGTTTCGGCCAAGTCCCCCACATAGTCGTGCGACCAGGCGAACAAGACGGGGTCCATCCGCGCCTCGACGGCTTTTCGCAAGCCGGCGGGCTTGGCCGCGCTGAAGCTCAAGGCGCCGGTCAGGGCGGCTAGCGCCCAGCCGCGGTCGGGATCGCCGGTTTGCGTCAGATAATCGCGCACCAGCGTCAATTTGGCGTTCCGCGACGCCGTCAGCGACAGCCGGTCGAGAAGGCGGGCGAAGGCGCGCAAGACGGTTAGTCCTCCTCGTCCTCATAGCCCACCAGGGCCAAGGCGCGGGCGCGGATCCCCTGCAAGCCGCACCACCGCGCCAGGGCCTCCTCCCGGCCGTGCGTAATCCAGACCTCGCCGGGATTGAGCTCGGTAATCGTGGCGGTCAATTCATCCCAATCGGCGTGATCGGAGATAATCAGCGGCAACTCCACCCCGCGCTGCCGACTACGGGCGCGAATCCGCATCCAGCCCGAGGCAAAAGCATCCACGGGATCGGCGAAACGCCGCGCCCACGCCGTCGTCAGCGCGGACGGCGGGGCGACGATAATGTCCCCGGCAAAATCACCCTTGCCGGCGATGGTGGCCGGTCGCAGTGCGCCAAGCTCGACGCCGAAGGCGCCGTAGACTTCATTCAGTCGCTCCAGGGCGCCGTGAACCGCGATCGGTCGATCCCAGCCGGCCTCGCGCAATAGGCTGATCACGCGTTGCGCCTTACCCAAGGCGTAGGCGCCGACCACGTGGCTGCGGGCCGAAAATTGCGCCACCGAGTCCAGCAATTTGCCGATCTCGTCGCGCGCCGGCGGATGTCGAAACACCGGAAGTCCGAATGTGGCCTCGGTAATGAAAACATCGCACGGCACCGGTTCGAACGGCGCGCAGGTTGGATCGGACCGTCGCTTGTAGTCTCCGGAGACGACAAAGGTCACGCCTTTGTGGCGCACCACCACTTGCGCCGATCCCAACACGTGACCGGCGGGGACGAGGGTAATTTCGACACCGTTGCGAGACGTGGCGACACCGTAAGCGGCGGTCTCGGTGGTTTGGGCAAATTGGGCGCCATAGCGCACCGCCATGATCGCCAGAGTTTCCGGCGTGGCCAATACCGCCCCGTGACCGGCGCGCGCGTGGTCGGCGTGGCCGTGCGTGATCACGGCGCGATCCACCGGGCGCACCGGATCGATGTAAAAATCTCCGACCGCGCAATACAGCCCGGCGGGTCTGGGGCAAAGCAAGGTTTCTCGGCTATTCACGATAGGGCCAACTCACGCCTGTTAGGCCGCGCGATACCACTGAACCCCTTCGGCGTCGGTGTCGCGGGCAATTTTTCCGCGCTGCATGAGGCAATTTAAGTGCGCCACCGCTTCGCCGGTCGCCATGTGATAGTGGTCGGATGTGATGACGCGCTTGAACAGGGCGCCGAAAACATCCACCGCCCTTTTCGGTTCGCTCAGGCGTTTTTCCACCTGCGCCAAGCCGCGTTCGTGGCCGTCGATGAGATGATCGATACGGGCGTGCAAGCCATAAAACGGATCATTGTGCGCCGGCGCCACCAAGACGTCATCCGGGATTTTGGTCTTGATCAGCGCAAGAGACGTCAGCCAATCGCGCAACGGGTCGGCGTCCGGTTCGGTGGGAAACACCGAAACATTGGACGAAATACGCGGCAAGACTTGGTCGCCGGAGATCATCAAATTTAAACTGGGGCAATACAAACAGGCGTGCTCGGGCGAATGACCGTTGCCGATCACCACGCGCCAGACATGCTCGCCGATGGTTATCTCGTCGCCGTCACTCAAGCGTCGAAAGCTGTCCGGCAAAGGATAAAGCATTTTACCAAAACCGCCGAAGCGCGAATGATAGTGATCCAACGCCGCCTGATCCCATCCGGCCCCGCGATAGAACCGCAGGCCGTCTTCCGGCGCCTCGCGACCGGTGTCTGCGGCCAGGACGCGACAGGTCATGTATTCCAACCGCGTCATCCACAAACGACAGGCATGTTTACGCGCGATCCAGCCGGCGAGGCCGACGTGATCGGGGTGCATGTGGGTGACAAACACCCGCGTCACCGGCTGGCCGTGAAAAACCTCGGCGAAAATCTGCCGCCACGCCGCGGCGGTATCGTGGGTGCGCATTCCGGTGTCGACCACCGCCCAGCCGTCGCCATCCCTGATCGCCCAAACATTGATAAAGGCGAGGGAGCCGCCCAGCGGCAGGCGCATCCATTTAACCCCCGGGGCGACATCCACGGCCGCGCCGATGGCCGGGCCCTCCGCAAACGGGTAGGTCAATCTGGCGCGGTGCGTCTCGGCGTCGTCAAATCCGTCGCTCAAATCGGTATCTCCTTCGCAAGCGCACCATTGTCGCCTCGCTCGTGACACAAGCCAAGGGTTGATTGTGAAAACCGGCTGTCGATCTTGACCGCGCCGCACCGTGCGGGCATGAGCCGGGAGCGTGCAATAAATTTTGGGAGAAACCGTTATGAGGTCCATCGCAATCGGTCTCGCCGTCACCTTGATCTGGTCCGCTTTGGCGCCGCAAGCGGCGTTCGCCGCGAAGGCTGAGATCACCAAGGAGCAACGCGCCAAGGGCATGGCCGCCGCGCCCGGTCTGGTCGCCGCCGCTAAGCTTGATTGCCAAGTCGCCGACGCGCGGTTCCTGGGCGAAAGTTTAGACCCGAAAACCAAAACCAAGACGTCGCTCTACGAATTGGCTTGCACGGGTAACGAAGGGTTGATCGTGCAGCAGGTGGGCGCGACGGCGGCTCCGGGCACGTTTACCTGCGAGCAAATGGGCGAACCGGGCCCCGACGGCAAAATACCGTCGGCCGCTTGCGCCTTGCCAGGCAATGCCGATCCCAAGGCCGGCTTGGCGCCCTACGTGGCTAAGGCCGGCGTGCCGTGTACGATGGACAAGGTGCGCGCGGTCGGCCAGTCGCCGACCAATGCCGTTTTCGAATTGGCGTGTCACGAATCTCCCGGCGGATACATCCTCACGATATCCTCGCCGCCCCGCCTTGATCAGCCGGCGACGATGAACCCTTGCCTGGGCTATCCCGAAGGCAGCAATCTGAGCTGTAAATTGACCGATCGCACCGCCCAGTTTGCGATTGTCGACGCTTTAGCGGCGCGTTCGGGCAAGAACTGCGCGGTCAAGGATCGCCGCTTTATCGGCGCGACGGCTAACGGCAAGCTCTATTACGAAATTTCCTGCCAGGACGGCAAAGGCTATGTCCTTGAACAGGCCGCCAGCGGCGCTTTTTCCAAAGTGATCGACTGCGCCCAAGCGGACGCTTTGGCCGGCGGCTGCACCTTGACCGACACCCGTCAGGCGAAGACCGAACAGGCGGGCCTTTACACAAAATTGGCGCAGAAAGCCGGCTTCAACTGCAATGTTTCCGGTTACGCCCCGTTCTCGGTGTCGGAAGACGGCAAGGAAGTGGTCGAGTTGGTCTGCTCCAACCGCCCGGACGGCGGCGTCGGCATTTTCGCCGCCACTTCGAGCGGCGCCTCGTTGGTGCTCGATTGCGCCCATTCCGAAATGAAGAGCTACCGCTGCAGCCTGACCAAGCCCGCTGCGGCCTATCCCAACCTAACCGCGGAGCTGAAAGCGCTGGGGAAGACCACCTGCACGGTGTCCAACTCGCGCGTCGTCGGGGTCACGGCGGACGGACACGGCTATGTCGAAGTGGCCTGCTCTGACGGTCTGCCCGGTTACATGATCGAATTTGTCATGTCGCCGTATAAGGTAAAAGCGCCCATCGCCTGCAGCGAAGCGCGTGGTATTGCCGGCGGCTGCACGCTGGCCGGTAACGCTAAGAAGGGTTGAGACCCGCCGCCGATCATGCAGATACGCGACGCCCAACTTCGAGCCCTCGCGGAAAATATCCCGACGCTGTGCTGGTTGGCCAATGCCGACGGTTACATCACGTGGTATAATCGGGGTTGGTACGACTATACCGGGACGACGCCCGGGGCGATGGAAGGGTGGGGATGGCAAAGCGTGCACGACCCACAGGAATTGCCCCACGTTCTCGAACGCTGGCGGGCCTGTATCGCCAGCGGCGAGCCGTTCGAAATGGTGTTCCCCCTTAAGGGTCGGGACGGAACATTTCGATCATTCCTCACGCGGGTGCAGCCGTCGTTCGATGGCGAGGTCGTCTCGGCTTGGTTCGGCGTCAACACCGACATCAGTGGCCAACTCAAGGCCGAGCAGGAGTTGGCGGCGCGCGAAGCCAGCTGGAGCGCCGTATTCAACGGCATGCAGGAAGGCTTCCTGATCGGCGAGGCCATCCTCGACAGAGATGGGCGGATGGACGACTTCACGATCGTTCAGTTGAACAAAGCGTTTGAAACACAGTTGGGCGTGAGCGGGGCCGACGTGATCGGTCGCCGCGCCCGCGCGATCGATCCGCACATGGACGAGACGATCATGCGAACCTACGCGCACGTCGTCAAAACCGGCGATCCGGTGCGGGTCGAATACCAAGCGGCGGAACTGAACAACCGTTGGTTCGAAGCTCGCGTCCGGACCGCCGGACCCAACCGGTTCGCTGTCATGCTGTTGGACATTACCGAGCTAAAGAACGCCGCCAAAATGATCAGCGAGCGCGAAGAGCGTTTTCGCTCGCTGGCCCAATCGATGCCAAACCACGTTTGGACAGCGCCGCCGGATGGTCGGCTCGACTGGTTTAACGACCGCGTTTACGCGTACAGCGGCGCGCCGGTCGGCTCGCTCGACGGCCAGGGCTGGGCGGTGATGGTGCACCCTGGTGACATCGCCGCCG
>JANXWN010000016.1 GCA_025351125.1 Caulobacteraceae bacterium
AATCGACCCTTAATCATGGACCCCGGGTTGCTGGATTCCAAACGGCTGGGGGATCTTTGCGCGCGCTTTCCGGTCAGCCTTTTTAACAAGCGCGAGGCGCTGCGTTTGGGCCTGCAGACCTTCGCGCCCTCCGCCAGTCAACACCCGCTGGACTTCAATCAAATCTTGGCCGATCTCAAGTGTCGCGTGACGCAAATCGGTCCCTAAAGAGCAACCCGCGTCACGCTTTGGGCCGCCGCTGAGATCTCCATCAGGACGATGTCGGTGCGTCAAGAAACCGGGTGTCATTGCCGTTGATAATGGACAACAGAAAACCGCCGAGAATGTTTTGCGAACCGATGGTGAGCATCAGGGTCCCCACCACGGCCGGAAGGACCGACGACGCTTGGCCAAACCGGCGCGCCGACCAATCGAAAACCACCCACAACAGATCGGCCCCGCCCAGTCCCGCCAAAAGCAATCCGGCGCCGATCATGGTTTCCAAGGTGACCCACCGCGCCAATCGGGTGATCCACGGTTTGGCGCGGCGATAGCCGGCGCGCACGCCCAGGAGATGACTGGCGGCCGCCAAAATTCCGGCGACATGGCCCAAGGCGACCAAGGCGCTGGCCAGCACCACCCAATAATTGCCGAAAAACAACGCGACCTTGGGCATGAGCAGTGCGTGCCACAACGCTACTGCCAAAATCGTCGCGCCGACGACGACGGCGAAGACGGCCGGGGCCGCGAACAACCAAGCCGGGCTCAGCATAAACAAATAACGCAGATGGCGCCACCCATCGCGCCACGGGCGCAGATGCGGCGGGCGGTCGCGCAAGTCCGGCGACAAGGTCGCGGGGGTCTCAACGATGACCACGCCCAGCAACGAGGCCTTGATCACCATTTCGCTGGCGAATTCCATACCCGTGCCGGTCAGCCGCAGCCGATCAAAGCAATCGCGCGTAATCGCCCGCAAGCCGCAGTGAGCGTCGCTTGCGCCGGTCTTGAACAGCAGGTTGAGGACCCCGGTCAGGACCGGATTGCCGATGTAGCGGTTCTTCCACGGCATGGCCCCTGGCAAGATACGGCCCTTGAAGCGCGATCCCATGCAAAGGTCGGCGCCGTTGAGCAAGGCGGCGATCATCGGCACCGCTTCGCGGAAATTATAGGAACCGTCGGCGTCGCCCATTACCAGATAGCGCCCACGCGCCGCGTGAAATCCGCCTCGCAAGGCCGCGCCGTAGCCCTTTTCACCGACCTCTGTCACGCGCGCGCCCAAGCTTTCGGCGAGAGCCTGACTACCATCGGTGCTGCCATTGTCGGCGATGACGATCTCGCCGCCGAGACCAAAGCGGTCGTCTATTTCAGCCAAGGCTTCTCGGCATGCCGCGATACAGGGTGCCAACGACAAAGTTTCATTGAGGCAGGGCATGACAAACGAGACGTCGATCGACGGTGTCACGGCGGACTTTCCTTAACGATCGGCTCGGTGACGAATCGCATCGTTCCGGATCAATGATATCCGTGGCCGACCGCGAAGCCTAGTCGGCGACGTCATGGCCGTCGGCAATTTGGCTTGAGGGCAGACAAACGCGGCCCCCCCCAAGCATCTCAGTCGCGGTTTGGGCTCAAGTGAACAACACCTCCTGTGGCAATCTGGCGGCTTGGTCCAATTCTTTCATGCCCCGAATCAGCTCTGCATCCACCGCTTGGGGATCCACCCACCAATCTTCAAACGGAATAGGATCTCTTGATACAGCCCGGAATAAGACCGCAACATTGGCCGCGACAAGCTCGTAGCCCTGCGCCTGCAGTATTTCTCGGCTTTCGTCCCGTGCTCTAAAGTCGCCCGCATAAGCGTCTGTTTCGAACGTGATCGTCGAGAAACGATACCGATCCAGCGGTAATTTTTTCAAGACGGCAAGCGTGTTCAGACTTGGATCTATATCGAGTTGCAAATAGTCGATTCGTCGATTTTCCTCCCCGAACCATGCGGGCATGTACGCGTCGTAATCGATCACGAGCGCATCGGTTATAACAAGTGAACTGTTCGGACGTAGCGATTTCCAGGCTTTGGAGTGCGCCTTGTCGATTTCAAGGGTCACGCCCCGCCAATCAAAAGTTTTGTGCAGTAAGTAGGTATTATTATTATCGCGCGGTTGCTGCCCGCCGATCTCTAAATAACGACCATGCCGCAGCCCGCCGAGCGTGGACAACACGAATATGT
>JANXWN010000103.1 GCA_025351125.1 Caulobacteraceae bacterium
GCCGTCGAGCGCGAGACCTTGGCAAAACCGTAGCCAGGCAGATCGACCAGCCGCAGCCGTTCGTCCAGCACGAAGAAATTGATCTCCCGCGTGCGTCCCGGCTCGGTGGACGCCCGCGCCAGACGGTGGCGGCTCACCAAAGCGTTGATCAGGGACGACTTGCCGACGTTCGAGCGTCCCGCGAAGGCGATTTCTGGCAGATCGGGCCGCGGCAGGCCATCCATGGTCACGGCGCCCATCATGAAATCCGTCCGGCGCGCGAAGAGCACCCGAGCGGTTTCTAGATCTTCGGCGGTGAAGATGGGTGTGTCGGTCAAAAGCCTGATTCGAACGCGAACTTCGCTCCCTCTCCTCTTGTGGAGGGCCGGTGATGCGGTTCCACTACGCTGCCGCCGCCTTGGCGTGGAAGCGGTTGAAGAAATCGTCGATCGGGTTTTCGACCTTGAAGCGGCGCATCATCAAATACTGCTGGATGACGGTGATCAGGCTGCTCCATGTCCAATAGATCAGCAGGCCCACCGAATACTGAGCCAGGATGAAGACGAACATGAGCGGCATGAATTTCATCATCGCTTGTTGCGTGGGGTCCATGCCGGTCTGCGGGCTCATGGACGTAGAGAGCATCATGCTCGCGCCATAAAGCACCGGCCAGACGCCGACGTGCAAAAAGCCGCCCAAAATTCCGCCGATCAGCGGAGCCATGCCGGGATCCCATGGAATGAGCCCAAATAAATTCATGATCGTGGTCGGGTCCCGCGCCGACAAATCGTTGATCCAGCCGAAGAACGGCGCGTGGCGCATTTCGATGGTGACGGTGAACAGTTTGGTCAGCGAATAGAAGATCGGTATTTGCAGCAGCACCGGCAAACAGCCGGTGATTGGATTGACCTTCTCGCGGGCGTACAGCGCCATCATATCCTTTTGCTGTTCGGCGGGGTCGCCCTTGTGTTTTTCCTGCAAAGCTTTGAGCTCGGGCTGAATTTTCTTCATCTTCACGCCCATCTCGAAGCCCTTGTTGGCCAGGGGAAAGGTGATGATGCGGATAACCACGGTCAGCATCAAAATGGCGATGCCGAAGTTGCCGACATGTTGGAAGAAGAACTCCAACAGGGTGAATATCGGCTTGGTCAGGAACCACAAAAAGCCCCAGTCGACTGCGTCATCAAAACGCGGCACGCCGAGGGTTTTCTTGTAGCCGTCGAGTACCGGCACGGTCTTGGCGCCGGCGAACAGGTGCGAGACTTCCACGGTCATCGCGCCCGGCGCGACAGCGCGCCCGGCGGCGCTGTAGGTGGTCTCGTAGATGTCGATATTGGTCGCCGGATCGGTTGTGACCCGGGCCCGGGCGTCGATCGTCTCGTTTTGATTGGGAATGAAGGCGGTCATCCAATATTTGTCGGTGATCCCCAGCCAACCGCCCTTTGATTGCCACTCTTCTCCCCCCTTTTTTCTCCATTTTTTGTAGGCGATCTGGTGCAGTTGCGCCTTATCGAGGCCTAGTACGCCGATGGCCCCCTCATGAACGATGCTTGAAGCCGCCATCGTGGTTGGCAGATCCTGGCGCTGTACCGATACATAGGGCGCGAGAGTCACCGGCGCGCCGCCTTGATTGGCTACCGTGTCGGTGACGGTGAACATCGATTGGGCGTCGACGTCGATTTTGCGGGTGAAGGCCAAGCCGCCAGGCGTGGCATAGGCCAGCGTCACCGGATGACCCGGCGAGAGTACGCCGCCGGACGCGACGGTCCACAGGGACTGCGGACCGGGCAGACCGGTCAGGTTCGCCCCCACCCAACCCTGCTGAGCGAAATAGGCGTTGGCCATACCCTCGGGGCGCAAAAGCTCCACCAGAGGCGAGGTCCTGGAGAGGCTCTCGTGATAGCCTTTGAGAAATAGGTCATCGACACGCGCGCCTTTCAGGGCGATCGAGCCGGTGAGCCTGGGCGTGTCGATCACGATGCGCGGGCTGAGCGCCAAGGCGGCCGGGCGCGACAAGTGCGGCTGCACCGCACTGACCGGCGCCGTGGCGGCCACGACCACAGCCGCGGCGTGCGCCTTTTCGGCCTTCTTCGCCTGCGGGCCGAGGACGAAATACTGGTAACCGAGCACCAGGATCATCGACAGGACCGCGAAGGCGATCATATTTCTGTTGTCGTCTTGCATAACTCTAATGTGGCCGGGAGAGAGGGCTTGGGGGCGGGAGTTCGCCAGGAATATTTGTCGGTTCGAGGCCCGCGGCCAGATCGGCGGCGAGTCTTGTCAGGGCACTTTTCATATCGTCAAGCAAACGCGGCCACGCCCGGGTGGGGGCGCCGCCGCGCGCGATAAAGACATAGTCGCAACCCGCGCGCGCGTGAAGGGGCGCTAGCAACCGCGCCGCTTCACGCAGACGCCGTTTGGCGCGGTTGCGGATCACCGCGCCGCCGATCCGCCGCGTGGCGGTGAAACCGAGGCGAATGACTTGCGAGCCGTCGCCGCGATCGCGCGCCTGCGCCACCAGCGCGCCGCGCGCACACGCCAGCGCCTTGGCCGCGCTCAGAAAGTCAGGCCGTTTGGTCAGCCGTTCGATGGGGTATTTTGGCAATCGCGTCTCCCGGCGGAGACGTCAGACGACTAAGCGGTCAGGCGCTTACGACCGCGCGCGCGGCGCCGCGCGACGATCTTTTGCCCGTTCTTGGTGGCCATGCGTAAGCGAAAGCCGTGACGGCGCTTGCGCACCAAACGGGACGGTTGATAAGTCCGCTTCACGTTGAAGCTCCGGGTCGAATGGTGGGCGCTCAAATCGATGGGCGCGAATGAGGGCGCGTCGTTAGGGGAAGCGGGCGTCGGTGTCAATGTGACCGTCTCGATTCGCGCGGCGGCGATGCTCGCGCCATTCGAAGACACCAACCTGGTTAAAGGTCTGGTCGAATGATCGCTTTTCCGATCACCTCTCGGTCGGCGAGCAGGTCGAAGGCCGCGCGCCAATCGTCTAGCGCAAACTCGGCGTGCACTCGCGGTGTGATTTTGCCGCCGCCGGCCAGCGCCCAGACGGCGTCGAGATTTTCACCGCCCTTTTGTGGAAATTGTCGACCATATTCCCCGGCTCGAACGCCGACGACGGAGAACCCCTTGATCAAGGGCATGTTCACAGAAATCGTCGGGATCCGCCCCGAGGTGAACCCGACGACCAACAGGCGTCCGTCAAAGGCGATGCAGCGAACGCTTTCGTCAAACACATCCCCGCCCACCGGATCAAAGATAACATCCGCGCCACGACCGCCGGTGATGGCTTTGACAGCCTGGCGAAAGCCGCCGGTGACGTTGACCGTCGCGTCCGGCGCATAGGCGTCGGCGATGACTTTCAGCTTGGCGTCCGAGGCCGAGGCGGCGATTACGCGGCAACCCAGAGACTTGGCCAGATCGACGCAAGCCAGGCCGACCCCGCCCGCCGCGCCGTGGACCAAGACCCATTCGTTTGGCTCGACCCGCGCCCGCCGCACCAAAGAAACATAGGCGGTGAGATAGGCGGAGCCGCAGGCCGCGGCTTGGGCAAATGACAGCCGGGCGGGCTTCGCGCGCAGTGCGGCGGCGGGAACGACGGCGAATTGGCAGAATGTCCCGGTCCGCGCCCCGCCGACGACCGCGTCGCCGACGCACCAATCGCTGACGCCCTCGCCCAAGGCGTCGACCTCGCCGGACATTTCCAGTCCGCCGATAAAGGGCAAAGCCGGCTTGTGCTGGTATTCGCCGCGCGTCATCAACAGGTCGGGGAAATTCACCGCCGCCGCCGAGATCTTGACACGCACCTCGCCGGGGCCGGGCGTCGGCATGCCAAGATCGCGCACGGCGCAGCCGGCATAGTCGGGGGCCAGCCGATCGACGACGAGGGCGCGCATGGCGGCGGGTCTCTTATTCTGATTGGGTTTGGGCGGGTGCGACTTGTCGCGGTTTTATACAGCAAACCTGCGCGCCGGAAACCGCTCGGCGACGACGAACGACGAGGTCTTCAAACGGCGTTAAAGTCTCTGCTTTGCAATCTTAGCGTATGCCGCATCGGGCAATCCGCGCCTATTGCTAAAAACCCTCGCGAGCGCACCTAAAGTCAACTCTACTGAGGTAAATGAGGTAATACGGGAGTA
>JANXWN010000111.1 GCA_025351125.1 Caulobacteraceae bacterium
GATCAAAAACGCTGGTGGGACATAGTCGTCAAGGCGGACGGGGGCGGGGGTTTCGGTGCGCATGGCCAAGAGTTTAACGCCGCCACGGTTCGGGGGGAACCGGACGCGGATATATTTTGAGGGGAGTGTCGCCCCCTACCGCTCGGCTGACGCCGAGTCGCTTCCCCGGGGGGTGCTAAATCTTTCTCTGCCCGATGGCTGGGGGAAGTGGATCGCGCCCTCTCACGCGAGACGAAGGGGGCGCCCGCCGCTTGACTAAGTCGGTGCGAAGTCGGTGCGAAATCCATCACGCTATCGATACGGTAGTAATCAAAATATTTTCGTTCGATATCCTTGTAATCCCGAAATGGATTATAGTCTGGTTGTTTAAGAAATGAGGCAGATCTCGCAAGAGGTTCATTCTGCGTGACATATCCGGCGCCCGTGCGCCAGGTCCGCTTCGTTCTCCGAGATCAGCCCAGGGTCATGACGGGAGGGTCGGCCCCGACGCCGATATGTGCAATCACCCGCGCGAGCTGGTCATCGTCGAAGGGCGCCTGCAGCATCGCCGCGCCGGGCCGCAAGGTCTTGGGGCTCTGGGCGTGGGCGCTGATGAAAACATGCCGGACGGGCCGCTCGCCCGGGCCGTTTTCCCCAGCCTCCAATCCGGCAGCGTCGCTGAGAGCCATGTCGACGATCAGCAGATCGGGCTGGATGCTGACCGCCGCTTGCAGGGCCGCGGCGTGGGCGCCGACGAAGGGGCGGACGTCGTGGCCCATCCGCGCGAGCGCTTCGCTCAACAAGGGACCCAGGGCCGGGTAGTCCTCGACCAGGAGTATGCGCAGCGGCGTCATCGATGGGCTCATGTTCGCTCCTCCGTTGGCGACGCTGGCAGCCCGGATTTATGTGTAACCGGCGCGCATCGCTCAGCGGAGCTGATAGCTGACGCGAACACATGGCGGGAGACTCGGAAATTACTTAATCAGGCGCAAGGCGCGCGCGTTCTATGAGGGGCGTGCGCCCGATTGTCTTCGCGCCGCTGGGCGTCATGCGGGCCTGACGCCCAGGATCATGATGGCTGCCTCGACGACGACGGCGCCGATCACCAACACGATGATCACCCCTTCAGAGAGCGAACGTGTGGCGCCCGCCCGCAAGCTTCTGGCCAGCGCGCTCCCGGCGATGTTTGCGAACATCGGGCAATCTGGCGACGACATGGACGCCCATCTCCGTAAAGGTCTGAAACCGAAGGGGTGTGCAACTTACGGCGAGGGCGAGCTCTTGCCCCTCACACGGCCGACCGCCTGCTCCGCGACGGGACGATAGCGTGGCAATGAGACAAATCGGCGCGTGTCGCCAACCGGCATGCGCCGGTGCGAGCACCGAAACTTCTGCGACAGGGCGATTCAAACCACCCGGATGGCGTCGGGCAGTTCGCCCTTGCGCTCCCAAAAAGCCTCAACCTCGTATTTGCGGAAGAGGTCGGGAGGCAGGATAGTGCGTCGCGTTACTTGACGTACCTTGGATTGCACCGTGTGCAACCCGGGAGCGCCCAGACGTGCGTCAAACTCCAAAGCGTCGAAGTCTTGCTCGATGTTGTTCGGGTCGTGGACGACCGCCGGCTCGCCGATAAATTCATAGATCGTCGCTAGCGTTTCGCCTGGGTTCGCGGTGAGGGACTCGAAACGAACCAGAAGCAAGCGCTCCGGCCAACTCCCCCAGATCGCCTCGCGCAGGGCGCTGTGCGCGAAGCCAACCAGTCCAGCAGCACCCATCAGTGCGTCGGCGCGAGAATAGACAGTGCCGCCGGGATCGAAACTGAAGATACGCGAGGGTTCTAGGGCGTTCCGCCGAGTCAGGCGCTCGAGGCTGTCGAGCACCCAGGCCGGATTCCTGACGCAGCAGACAATCTTCGCTTTCGGATAAAGAGCCGCGAGCGTCGCCGCCTTTGCGGTCCATTGCCGGTTGGTGTCGAACACCAACCTGGTTGGGTGAACGTCCGCATAGTATGCCTTGACGCAGGCTCGCAGTATGGCGCGGCGCTGGATGTCGTCGATGAAAACCGCCGCCTCGTTCTCCTGGCTCATCTGACGCAATAAGGCGTTGACCAAGCTGCCGACCGGGCTTGTCATCGCCGCGTGCACACGCGGGTTCTGCCGCAGTAACGCGGCGAGAAGCGTCGAACCCGAGCGCGGCAGACCGGAGATGAAGTGGATGCCGTTATTCATGGTTCAAGCGATAAACCGTTTGGGCCGAAAGATCATGACCTGTCGACTTCACGCACGCGCGAGCGTCGGAGCGCGGATCGCTTCCTCCCGACAAGCGGGAAAGACGGAATGGTTCAGGCGGTCTGCGCGAATCGCCGACGCAAGACGTAGCCCAAAAAGCCAAAGCCACTCAGCAAGAGGGTCCAGGTGTCCGGCTCGGGCACACCGGCTACGGTTGAGGAAATGGTTACCAACCCATCGCCGGACTCCAATGACAATACCTGCTGGCCGGTCCCCCCGTTGAAAGATGAGCCGCCGAAGCCGCCGAGGTTCGGATTGCGGGCCCCGTAGGCGTTGCCGTAGCCGCCGGCGCCGCCATTGAAGCCCCCGCCGCCGCCGCCGGCGCCACCACCGGAGCCGCCGCCGCCGCCGAACCCGCCAGATGCGCCGACACCCCCGTCGGTGCTACCCGCTCCGCCGGCGAGCCCGGGAAATCCTTCGCCGCCTCCTGAGGAATAAACACCG
>JANXWN010000157.1 GCA_025351125.1 Caulobacteraceae bacterium
CGGGGATTTAACGCCGTCGATGGTTGCCCGATCCAGCAAGGATCCGGCGTCCACATAGCGTTGCTCGTTGAGCGCCAGGAAGTTTGACTTCGCCCAGTGGCGGCGCGGCGGCGCAGACCGCGGCGGTCATCCGTCAGGCGCTCAACGAGCAACGCTATGTGGACGCCGGATCCTTGCTGGATCGGGCAACCATCGACGGCGTTAAATCCCCGGAACTAACCATCTTGACCGGCGAATTCTATCTCGCGCGCGGACGCTTTGCCGATGCGTTGGTCGCCTTTCGTGGCGTGGGCAATGCGCCGACGCTAAAGCCCCAAACCCTGCAAGGGGAGGGGATCGCGTTATCGATGCTAGGGCGTTCGGACGAAGCGTTCGCGTCGCTTAAGGCTGCGACCCAGTCGGACAAGTCGTTGTGGCGGGCTTGGAACGCGCTTGGACGGGAATATGACTTGCGGCGCGATTGGAACGACGCGGCGACAGCTTACGAGGCGGCGCTCTCTGCGCCGGGCGCTAAGGCCGCCGTTGTGTTGAACAACCGCGGCTATTCCAGACTTCTGCGCGATAGACCCGCCGAGGCGGCGACCGACTTCATTGCGGCGCTCGCAAGGGACCCCGGGATGGCCGCCGCCCGCACCAATCTGCGTATCGCCCTGGCGTGGCAAGGGGCCTATGCGCGGGCTGCGGTCACCGGCGCGGGCGATGATCGAGCCGCCGTGCTGAACAATGTCGGGCTGGCTGCGGCGCTCCGCGGCGATTATCGCGAGGCGGAAAAATACCTGAACGAAGCGATGAATGCCAAAGGCCAATTTTATGATCGCGCGGCGGAAAATCTGCAACTCGCGCACGGGTTGGCCGAACGTCGGCAAACCGCCTCAATGACCGGCCCGGCCGTCGTTCACTAAGTGGGATCAGTGTCGTACCTTGAGATAGGGCGCCTCGCCGTCGCCCTTTTGCTGACCGGTGCGCTTGCCTGGGCCGCCTTCACCGATATCCGCGACCGAAAGATTCGCAACGTAACGGTTTTAACCGTGTTGGGCTTGTTCTTGCCCTGGGCGCTGATGCTAAGCTCTCCACGTGAGGCGCTGTTAGCGTTGGAAGCCGGCGGAATTGCCTTGCTGGTCGGCGTGGCGGTGTACGCGGCGGGTTGGGTTGGCGCCGGCGACGCCAAATTGTTCGCGGCTGTCGGGCTTTTCGCCGGCCTTCATCACTTGCTCGAACTGACTGTCATGACGACATTGGTCGGCGGCTTAATCGCGGCGTTTAGTTTGATCTCTCGCCCCAAACGAGCCTTGGATATAATTAAGACGGCAGGCAAAGGTGATTTTGGTCGCGGGGTTCCCTACGGCGTTGCGATCGCCGTGGCCACGGTCGTGCTCGTCTGGAGCAATCTGCTTCACTTGGCGCTCCCGCTAACCGGCGCGGCAGGCTGATGGCGATGGCGTTAGCGTGAGCAAGTCACAGGACACCGATACAAAATCGGTTCTGGTCGTCGGTGGTGCCGGCTACGTAGGAAGCCACGCGTGTAAAGCCTTCGCCGAACAAGACTGGCGCGTGACGGTTTACGACAATCTGAGCACCGGACACCGAGACGCGGTGCGGTGGGGAGAGCTGATCACCGGCGATCTCGCCGATGAAAGCGCCCTGCGCCGCGTCGTCGCGTCAAACCGTCCAAACGTCGTTGCGCACTTTGCCGCCCTAACCAGCGTCGGCGACTCCGTTCGTGACCCTGGGGCATATTACCGCAATAATGTGACGGGAACTCTTAACCTGCTGCAGGCCATCCGCACGGAGGGACCCTGTCCGCTGATATTTTCTTCGACGGCTGCGGTTTACGGCGATCCCGAACAGACACCCATCGTGGAGGACCACCCCAAGCGGCCGATCAACCCGTACGGTCACAGCAAATTGATGGTGGAACAGATTCTCGCCGACAACGACGCGGCCTACGGCCTGCGCTACGTCGCCCTACGCTATTTCAACGCGGCGGGCGCCGATCCCGACGGCGAGATTGGCGAGCGACATGATCCGGAGACGCATCTTATCCCGTTGGTGTTGCGAGCCGCGCGCGACCCAAACTTTTCGTTTTCGATTTTCGGCAACGATTTCGCAACGCCCGACGGCACGTGCGTGCGGGATTTTGTGCATGTGAGCGACCTCGCGCGGGCCCATGTCGCCGCCGCCGATTACCTGCTGATGGGCGGGGCCAGCACGGCGATGAACCTTGGTAGCGGTTGCGGCGCGTCCGTGCTTGAGATCATCGCCGGCATAGAACAGGCGCTCGGACGCTCCATGCCAAAACACTTCGGACCCCGTAGGGCCGGCGACCCGCCTGCTTTGGTGGCGGGCGCCGACAAGGCGAAAGAGCTCCTCGGTTGGAACACGATGTATTCCCTTCCAACGATCATCGCGTCGGCGGCCGCCTGGGAGCGCAAGGCGCGGGGAGGTTGACCCCGCCGAACGCCGCGAACGTCTGTCTTTTTGGCCGCCGGGGCGAGCCGCCGCGCGCCGCCCCACGGCGGGTGGAAACTATCCGCCCTCCGCGCTCATAGGCCAAGAACTTGGCGCGCCCCGCGATGCCGGTTGTCGCGCCGGACGCCCATTGCTGCCAGCGTGACGTTTAAGGCGCTAAACGCTTGTCCGATAGACTTATGATAATGGTAGCGGACGGGCGCCGCGCGTCGTCTTGCAGAGCCGGACATCAAGCTCTAAGCCCCGTCTTCCTTTGACGAGACTTAACATGACTAACACCAAGACCCTGTTCGACTTGCTGGCTTTAGAGAGGATTGAAGTTAACCTGTTTCGGGGACGGGCGCCGGCGGACGGACGTGAGCGCATTTTCGGCGGCCACGTGATCGCGCAGGCGCTTTTGGCTGCCTATCAAACCGTCGAAGAGCGAATTTGTCACTCTCTGCATTGCTATTTCATCAGGCCCGGCGATCCAGCGGCGCCAATTCTCTATGAGGTCGATCGCGCGCGCGATGGCGGCAGTTTCACCACCCGTCGGGTCACAGCCATTCAACATGGCGCGCAAATCTTCAATCTGGCGGGTTCGTTTCAGGTCCCCGGCGAGGGGGTGGAGCATCAGGACACCATGCCCAGCGTCCCGCGTGCCGAAGACCTGCCGCTAGACGAGGAGGAAAACCATGACGGTTGGCCGATCGAGATGCGACGGGTCGAACGAGACGGCGGTATGCGCCCTTTCCAGAATAGTTGGATGCGCGCGCTTGAGCCCCTTGGCGGCGACATCGCGCGCAATCAGGTCGCCATCGCCTTCGCCTCGGACATGGCGCTCATGGGCACGGCGATGCTAGCGCATGGCCTAAGCTGGGCGACGCCGGGCATGCAGACCGCAAGCCTGGATCATGCCATCTGGTTTCATCGGCCCAGTAGCTTCAACGACTGGCATTTGTTCGCCCAAACCAGCCCCTCGGCATCGGGCGGTCGGGGTCTGAACTTTGGCGAGATATTCGATG
>JANXWN010000189.1 GCA_025351125.1 Caulobacteraceae bacterium
CGCCGGGGGGCGGATTCTGGGGCCATCGTGGCCCCTGTTGGCGGATTCTCGGACCAATCGTGGTGCCTGGGGGCGGATTCGAACCACCGACACGCGGATTTTCAGTCCGCTGCTCTACCAACTGAGCTACCCAGGCCCGCCGCGCGGGAGCCGGGTCTATAGGCAAGCCGTCGTCGCTTGTCCACTACAAGACCCGCGGCGAATGGGGTGAAGGCTTCGCAACCTTAACCTCCACAACCGCTCCAAACGCGCCGTCAAACCAGCGTGAAGAGCGACGCCCCACGCCCGCATCTTGTGTTCGCGGAAATCGCGGCATTGAGAGTATATCGGTCGCCTCGGGGCTTGCTGACCAATCCGAGGCGCTACCTATCGGCCGGTTTGCTCACGTCTTCGATGACGCCGTTGTCGGAAATCACGTAATCTCCGTCCAACCAACGTTGCAAGTCTAGATCCGCGCACGGTACGGAGCAAAACGGGCGATAACTGGCCGCGACCGGCTTCCCACAAATCGGGCACCCGCCTTTGGTCATGCGCGCGAAATTTGGAAGTCGGACCCGTCTCCGGGCAGCTCCGCCCGTAGGGACAATCGCGCGCCCAATTTTGCGGTCAAAAGCGGTAGGGCGGCGACGGCGGCGGCGGTCACGTCAGGCGCGGCAACGCCAACAAACCGCCCGCCGCCGTCGGCCACGGCTTCGCGTTCTAGCGCGCGAAGCAGGTTTAGCGCTCGCGTCAGGGCGCTGGGCTTGCCTAATTCGTCGCCCAGCACTTCGATGGTTGGACGCGCGCGGCGCGGTATCGTCAATTCGAGCACCCCAAATCGACTGATTGCCCCCATGGTGACGCCGGGATTGTCGGGGCCGAACGCCGCGCGGGCGGCCGATATCAAGGCGGGCGCGTCGTGGCCCCGTCCGACCAAATCGACCACGACCAATCCGCCTAGTCCTTTTAGGCGCAACACACGCGCCGCGACGCCTAAAGCCGCGAAGTTCGCGGCGCGGGCGGCCCGCTTGGCCTCGAGGCCGCCGCGATCGCCCAAATCGACGTCGACGGCGATCAAGGCGCGGGTCGGTTCGACGGCGATCGACCCGCCACCAGGGATTGCGAATACCGTCTGTAACGCCTCATCCTGGGCGCCGTCCGCCATCGCGCGCGCAACACCGCCGCTCCGGATTTCTGCGGCGTCGCGCGCAAACCCGAGCAACTGTTCCTCGAGCGACGGAGCCTCGTGTAGGACCGCCGGCGGTCCCTCGGATGGTCCGATCAGGCGCGCCGAGGCCCCTTTACCGCGCCGCCCCTCGGTGCGAATCTCCACCTCGACCGCCTGTCCCTCGATGAGACGTCCGGTTTCGGCGGTCAAATTCAAAATGGCGTCCGGCCCTCCACCCACATCAAGAAACGCCAGTCCCGCCGCGCGGTCCAAGGCCCGAACCCGCGCCACCAGTCGCACGCCCAAAGCCTGGTTGCGCAAATCGTCGATGCGTTGAATGATCAAACGCTCCGGGCGCCCATCGAGAGTGACGACGCCGCGGCGTTCGCCGGCGGAATCGTCAAGGTAAAGACGTCGTTCGGTCATGCTGGTGCATAGCCCAAACCCGTCAACAAGCCTATCGTCTCGTATAGCGGTAAGCCCACGACCGCGGTGTACGATCCGACAAGCCTGATGACATATCCCCCGGCCAGACCCTGAATCCGATAGCCGCCGGCCGCGCCGCGCCACTCCTCGCTGGCCAACAGGCGCGCGATATCGGGGCCGGCCAGACGCTTCATCGTCACCCGCGCTTCCGCCAAACGGCTTGCCGCGCGACCGTCCGGCGCGATAACGCTCACGGCAGTGACGACATGGTGGCCTCGAGCCGATAAACGCCGCAGCATAACCCGCGCTTCATCGGTAGTGAGCGGCTTTCCAAGAAGGCGTCGCTCGACGGCCACAACCGTATCGGCGCCCACGATAAAGGCGCCCGGATTACGCGCGGCTCCGACGACAGCTTTCGCTAGCGCCAGGCGTCCGGCGGCGCGTCGCGGCGTTTCGTCCTTGAGCGGCGTCTCGTCGATATCGCAAGGATCAATGCTATCAGGGATGATGCCCACCTGCGCCAATAGATCCAGACGGCGAGGACTGGCGCTCGCCAGTACGAGCGTGCTGCGAAGTTGAGGCCGCGTGTTCACCGCCGGTGCATAGCCGTATCGCCCGCGGTTGTCTTGAGTTGCGATGCGTTGGCTCTTGAATGTCGCCGTGGTGTGGTTAGGGTGAGACGGAATTAAAACAACTGTATGAGGGACGAATCGTCCCGTTGGAGAGCTTCATCGCATGAACAAACGTTTCGAAGGCACCCGCGACTATGTCGCGACGGACGATCTAAAAATCGCGGTCAATGCGGCGATCGCGCTGGAGCGCCCGCTGTTGATCAAGGGCGAACCTGGCACGGGCAAAACGGTGCTCGCTTATGAGATCGCCAAGGCGTTGGATGCACCTTTGATTACTTGGCACATCAAATCCACCACCAAAGCCACACAAGGGCTCTACGAATATGAGGCGGTGACGCGCCTGCGGGACAGTCAATTGGGTGACGAGCGGGTTAAGGACGTGTCGAATTACATCAAAAAAGGCAAGCTGTGGGAGGCTTTCGACGCGGACGAACTGTCAGTGCTGTTGATCGACGAAATCGACAAGGCCGATATCGAGTTTCCGAACGACCTGTTGCAAGAACTCGATCGCATGGAATTTTATGTCTACGAAACCAACGAAACCATTCGCGCGAAAATTCGACCCGTCGTCTTGATAACCTCCAACAACGAAAAAGAGCTGCCGGACGCGTTCTTACGGCGCTGTTTCTTCCACTATATTCGCTTTCCTGAAGAAGAAACCATGCGCGCTATCATCGATGTGCACTTTCCGGGCATTAAACAAAAACTCGTCGCCGAGGCGCTACGGATATTCTACGACATCCGAAAGGTGCCGGGCCTGAAGAAAAAGCCGTCCACCTCGGAACTTTTAGACTGGCTGAAGTTATTGATGGTGGAGGATATCGACGCCGATGCTTTACGCGAACGCGACCCGACCAAGTTGATCCCGCCGCTGCATGGCGCGTTGTTAAAAAACGAACAAGATGTGCATCTGTTCGAACGCTTGGCGTTTTTGGCTCGACGTGAAGGGTCAGGCGCGAGGCCGGGCCAAAATTAGCGCCCCCCGCCTTACGGTTAATTCACTGGACCGAACCGGCGCGCCGCGCTGACAATGGACCTGCACAAACGGAGGAGCGGGCATGTCGATTAGGCGTATTTCAGTGATAGGCGCGGCGGTCATCGGATTGGCAGGGTGTAATCCGCCGCATCCACGTCCCAGGCTCGACGCGCCTTTGCGCGCCATCGCGACGCTAGATTGCCCGCAAGAAGCGCATGATCTCACGCTCAAGTCGGCAGCGTCCGACGGCCAGAATTGCCTTTACGGCACCGACGATGGGGCCCAGGTCATGCTGCAACTGGTCAAGCTTACGGGCGGCGACGCGCAAGCGGCGCTCGCTCCGATGGAAGCGCGCCTAAAAGCGGAGCTGCCGCCCGATTCGCAGACCACGGCCTCGACGGCCACCGACAAAGATGTGGTGGACATCAACGTACCTGGCCTTCACGTCCACGCTAAGGGCTCGGATACGAAATCTGGCGGCCGCGACAACGCGCAAGTTGAGATTGGCTCCCACGGCGGCGTCGGGTTGTCGATCAACGCCACGGATGGCGGGACTCGAGTTCTCATTGATGGTCGTGGTTCGGGTATCCGACGCACATTTATATTAACGACCGATCACCCCGGACCGCATGGCTATAAGATGGTTGGTTACGAAGCGGAAGGGCCTGTCGGCGGCCCCCTCGTCGTAGCTTCGGTGATGACCAAGGACGATGAGGGTCTGCGCGACGACATGCAATTTCTTTTGAAGCATAACGTCGGCGGTTGACGTGCGCGACGCTTGAACTCTCACAGGCGCGCTCGTAGACGCTTGATCCGAGGAGATCGGGCGTGAAATTCGCGGAAAAACTCGACCGGGGTTGGGCGGCGTCCGGTGCGCGGCTATGCGTCGGGCTCGATCCCCTTGTCGCGCGGTTCGCGCCGGAGTTCGTGAGCGCGTCGCGCCCGATATTGTCTTTCAATAGGCACGTGATCGACTTAGTCGGCGATCTGGTGTGCGCCTTCAAGCCCCAGGCCGCGCATCATGGCGCGAACGGCGCGGAACATGATCTTGCCGATACCATCGCCTATATCCGGCAAACAGCGCCGCATGCCCTGGTGATTCTCGACGCCAAGCGCGGTGATATCGGTTCGACGGCGGCTCTCTATGCGCGCGAGGCGTTTGATCGCTACGGCGCCGATGCGGTGACGGTCAATCCGTATATGGGTGATGATACGGTGCTGCCGTTTCTGGATCGCCCGGATCGCGGCGCCGTGGTGCTCTGCCGCACAAGCAATCCTGATGCGGCGCGCTTTCAAGACGCCATGATCGGCTGTGATCCTCTGTACATCGCCGTCGCCCGGCGGGCGCAGACGGCGTGGAATACCCGTCGTAACGTCATGCTGGTGGTCGGCGCGACCAAGATCGATGATATGAAGAGCATCCGCGCGGCCGCCCCCGATGTGCCGTTTCTCGTGCCCGGCATCGGCGAGCAGGGCGGCGCACCCGCTGACGTCGTACGCGCGGGCGCGAAGGGGGACGGCGGTGGTCTGGTCATTTCCGCCTCGCGTTCGATTTTGTACGCCGGCGATGCGGCGGCGATCCGGCGCGCGGCCGAACAGGCGCATCGGGAATTGGCGATATCATGACGCGCCGGGACGCCGAACCCCGCGCTTGGCAGCGGATGCTATCGGGGCGGCGGCTTGACCTGTTGGACCCCTCCCCACTCGATATCGAAGTCGAGGACATTGCGCACGGCCTCGCCCGCGTCGCCCGTTGGAACGGCCAAACGGTTGGCGATCACCCTTTTTCGGTCGCGCAACATTCAGTGGTGGTGGAAGAAATCGTCGCCCACATGCAACCGGCGTTAGAGCCGCGTTGGCGACTCGCCGCCCTGCTGCACGACGCCGCGGAATACGTCATCGGCGACATGATCTCCCCTTTTAAGGCGGCGCTCGGCCTCGACTACCGCACCTTCGAAGTCCGTCTGGAAAACGCCATCCATTTGAGGTTCGGATTGCCGGCGCGCGCACCCGCGCCGATCAAGGCGCTGATCAAAGCCGCGGATCAGGCTTGCGCGTTTTTCGAAGCGACGCAATTGGCCGGTTTCGGTCAAGAGGAGGCGCTGCTGTTGTTCGGCAAACCGCCGCGCGGTTATCATTTGTTGATTGTCGCCCTTTCGCCGCGAGAGGCGCAAGAGCGCTATTTGCAGCGTCACCATTTGTTGTGTGAGGCGGCTGGCTATTTGGGTGCGGCTTCGGCGTTTGACAGCGAATGAGCCGATCAGTCGTCATCGGCTTGTCGGCGGTGATCGTCGCCTTGCGGGACGGCGAAGCCAGCGTTTTGACCGTGCGGCCCAAGGATGCACGCACTGACCGGACGTCCACGCTCGAGGGGCTGCCGTTCGGGCCGTTCGATCCGGATGATCAGCGCACGTTCGATTTGGCCATGCGTGACTATGTGACCCGTCAAACGCGCTTTGAGTTGGGTTACGTCGAGCAACTCTACACCTTCGGCGACAAGGGTCGCGACGCGCCACTGGCTGATGTCGGCGCCGGCGGCGCGCGCGTGATTTCGGTCGGTTATCTGGCCCTCGCGCCAACGGCGGTGGATACTCAGGCGCCCGACACCGCCTGGTCATCGTGGTCGCGATTTTTTCCGTGGGAGGATTGGCGTGACGGGCGGCCCGATCTGATTGACCGGGCAATCGCCCCGGCGCTGAAAAAATGGACGGCGCGGTTCCCTGCGCGCGGCAGTCGCGCCGGCTTGCTGTTCGCCTTGGATGGCGCACGCTGGAACGAAGAGCGGGTGTTGGAGCGCTATGAGCTCCTGTACGAAGCGGGACTCGCTCCGGAAGCGGCGCGCGACCGCGACCGCGCGCAAGGGGGCGAACCCATTGAGCCGCGGGCCCTGTCTCCGGCCTTCGGCGAACCGATGATCTCCGATCACCGCCGCATCCTCGCCACCGGACTTGGACGCCTGCGTGGAAAGTTAAAATATCGACCGGTGATCTTCGAACTGATGGGCGAGGAGTTTACGCTCTCGTCCCTGCAACGCGCCGTCGAAGCGGTATCCGGCGTCGCGCTGCACAAACAGAACTTCCGCCGCGTGGTCGAACGCACCGACTTGGTCGAGGGTCTTGGCCGTATGGACGCCGACACCGGCGGCAGGCCCGCCGAGCTATTTCGTTTTCGCCGCGAGATTCTGGAGGGAAGGCCCGCGTCGGGTCTGTCTTTAAGTCTACTGCGCGATTGAGCGGCGTATGACCCTGCCGCATGCCCGCAAAAACAAACCTAAAACGAGGAAATGCTTATGCCCATGCCGCACACCATTTTGACCCCGGTTCTCATCCTGATCGTCTGGTCGCTGATCATGTGGATTTGGATGTATGCGACCCGCATCCCGGCGATCCAGAAGGCGGGGTTGGAGCCCAATGACGCGAAAGAGCCCGACGCCATCAACGTTCTGCCCCTTTCGGTGCGGCAGGTCGCGTATAATTACAACCACTTGATGGAGCAGCCGACCATTTTCTACGCATTGGTCTTCTATACTTATCTGACCGGCGGACAGAACGAATTTAGCGCGTTGATGGCCTGGGCTTACGTTGTCCTGCGGGTCGCCCATAGCCTGGTTCAAGCTACGAGCAATACGATCATGGTCCGCTTTTCGTTGCACGTCCTAGGTACGCTGCCGCTCTTCGTGCTCGCGGCGCGTGATATCGCAGCTGTGTTGCGGGCATGATGCAACCCAAGGGACCTAAGGAATAATCGCGCCCAGCGCACCCAGCGGATTAAATAGACTCGGTCGCCTCTTTTTCTGCGGATCGCCGGAGTTTTGCGGCTGCTCGCCCGGTCGCCCACGACCGCCCATCTGGCTCATATCCATACCCAGGATGCCGCTGGTCGCCGATCGATAGCGGACCTTGACCTGCCAAGCGATATTCCACGGGCGTGGCGCCGCTGGCCGTGGCGGCCATGACCGGTTGGTCTCGCCGCCATAAGCCGCGAACTGGAAAAAACCGGCCGCGCCCGTGGCGTTGACCACTTCCCGCGGCACGATGCAGCTGGTTTGCGCGGGCGCCATGATGGCGCGAGCGGCGACCAACCGGCTGATTTCGCCATTGCTCATATATTCGGGCAGGGCGAAGGCAGAGGTCTGATTGGCGCTTGACGTCCACATTACGATTTGATCACCGGCGCCCGCTCCAAACAGAGTGGCGAAATAGCCCAAGGCCCCGTCCACCCGATTCCACGCCAGGGTCGCCGATCCGGACGGGTTTTTAACGTTGCTGGTCAATTGCACGGGCGGCAAGAAATCTTGGTCGGCGCTCAGGCTGAACTTGATGTCAGGACTGTAATTGCCGTGCACGACATGGTCGCCTTGCAGCGAGCCGTTGGCAGGGACTGTTTGACGAGTATCCCGGTTGGGCCACTCGCCGTAGGTGATGTTGCGAGCCGGCGACGGCGGCTGCATCGGTGTTACCGACAGGCCGCGGGCCAATCCCGCGAACCGCGCTGCCGCTCCCGCTTGGTCAAGTTGGGCGAAATCAATCACGATCGGTTGGCCGGGAGGAGCGTGTTCGCCGCACCCCCAAAAGATCAGCATACGCCCCTTCGGCTTCTGATATTGCGCCGGCGGCCCCGGCGCGACCTCTTCGTGTGTCGCGCGTGCCTGCGGCAGTGGGCTGAGCAAGGGTAAAACCGAGCCGGCGCCTAAATTTGGCGGCGCATCGTGCTCTGCGGTCGCCGGCCCGCCTGTCGGCCTTTGCGACGTTCCCAGTTGCAAAATTAAACTGTGATGCGCGGCGTTCAAATCAGGACCGCCGCCCATCGCCATACCCATCAAGGCGCCCAGACCAGGGCGCTTACCGCCGGCGGCGCCGCTGAACGCCGCGCCTATGCCGCTGGTCGTTGCCGCGCTCATCCAATAGGTTGCGACCGGGCCGGTCACCGGTTGCGCCGAATTGGCGAGCGGCGTCCACATCACAAGGGTCGCGCCAGCCAAGAGAAGTATCCGCGTCGACTGCATGATGTTTCCTTTAGGCGCTATATTGAACCAACCCTAACCCGGAGCGGACCCAGGAATCTAGTGACTTTCTAAGACGAAGAAATAGCGTCCTCCACCTCGCCCAGTTTGTCCTTGCCAAAGTAGAGTGCGTCACCCACAAAAAAACTCGGGCTGCCGAATACACCCCGAGCGACTGCGTGGGCGGTGTCGGCAACGAGCGCGTCCTTGACCTGTTGGTCTTGCGTCAACGCTATCAGCCTTTCGGCCGGCAGGTTCGCCGCGTTGAGGGTTTCGGCGATGACGGCGGGATCGTCCATTTTCCGCCTGTCTTCCCACATCGCGGTGAAAACCACATCGACATAAGGCGCAAAAACATCGAGCGTTCGCGCCGCCACCGCACCGCGCATGATAGCGAGTGTATTCACCGGAAAATGCGGATTGGCGACAAAGCGGGTTAAGCCGTGGCGCCGCACAAACCGATCACGCTCCAATCCCTCATACGACATTTTAGCGGGGATACTGGCGAAGGCTTCCATCGGCGAGCGGTTGCCGGTCGCCTTAAACACGCCGC
>JANXWN010000197.1 GCA_025351125.1 Caulobacteraceae bacterium
CCGACCGCCTCGAACATTTCAATCGAGGCGACGCGGTCGTATCGGCCTTGAATGTCGCGATAGTCCAGCAGCTGGATGTCGGCTTTGTCCGCCAGCCCTTGATCGAACAGGCGCTTGCGGGCGAAGGCGTGTTGCGACGGCGAGATCGTCACGCCGGTGACGTGCGCTCCGACTTCCTTGGCGGCATATTCGGCGAAACCGCCCCAACCGCAGCCGATTTCAAGCACGCGGTGCTCGGGGCGCAGATCGATCTCGCGCGCCAAACTCTCGTACTTATGCTGCTGCGCGTCGTTCAACGATTGTCCGGCGTGGGCGTAGCGCGCTGACGAATAGGTCATGCCGACGTCCAGCCATTTTTCGTAGAACGCGTTGCCCAAATCATAGTGCGCCAAAATATTGCGCCGCGATCCACGCCGCGAATTGCGGTTAAATAAGTGGGCTACAAAATTGATCGTCCGCATCAAGGGATTGCCGTCCACAAGTTTTTCTAAGCGGTCAAAATTGAGCGTGAAGACTTCCAACAGAGCGGCCAAGTCAGGCGTATCCCATTCACCCGCCACGAAACCTTCGCCAAAGCCGATATCGCCGCCCGCCAGAACTCTCGCGACGAAGCGAAAATCGTGGATAACGAGGCAGCCGGCGGGCCCGGGTAAGCGGCCTTCGATGCGCAAGCTGCGGCCCGACGGCAAGACGAAAGTCATCGTTCCCGCGTCCCAGGTTCGTCGGGCGATCGAAAGCGCGGTACGGAACGCCGCGGGCGCGGCGCGGAGTTCCGGATCATCGGGCAAGATCGGCGTCGTGTTTGGACGCCTTGGCAGGGCGATGTCGTGCGGCGCGTAAAGAATTTCAGTCATTTTATGCTCTCATAAGCGGCAAGCGCGCGATCGCGGGCGGCGGCGTGATCGACAATCGGGGCAAGGTAGGCACTGGAAGATACGCAGCGCCAAGGCTGGTGGATATCGGTCGCCGGCAAATGGGCGATTTCAGGGACCCAGCGCCGAACGTATTCACCGGCAGGATCAAATTTTTCGCCCTGAAGCGTGGGATTGAACACCCGAAAATAGGGTGCGGCGTCGGCGCCGGAGCCGGCGGTCCATTGCCAATTGGCGACGTTATTGGCGAGGTCGGCGTCGACCAGCGTGTCCCAAAACCAAGTCTCGCCTTCACGCCAGTCGATCATTAGATCCTTGATCAGAAAGGAGGCGACGATCATCCGCACCCGATTATGCATCCAACCGGTGGCCCAGAGCTGTCGCATCCCGGCGTCGACAATGGGGTAACCGGTGCGACCGGCGCGCCAGGCGTCCAGGCCGAAGCCGTCGCGCCGCCACGCAAAATCGTCAAACTTCGGATTGAAGTTTGCGTGCGTCATGTGGGGAAAATGGAACAACAGATGATGATTGAACTCGCGCCAACCGAGTTCCTTCTGGAAAACCTCGATTTGTCGAAGTGATGCGTCACGGTGCAGGGCCGCGTAATCGGCGGCGGCCCAGACCTGACGCGGGCTGATTTCGCCAAAGTGAAGATGCGCCGACAGTCGGGATGTGCCGTCGACACCCGGTTCATTTCGCGCATCAATGTAGTGATTTGCGGCGACGTCCAGAAAGGTATCCAACCGCGCCCGCGCACCCGCTTCTCCAGGAGCCCAGTCGGCGAACCCGCCGGACCAGTCCGGCTTTGACGGATGCAAATTCCAATCAGCGAGGCGGTCACAATGAATTTGCACCGGCGGCCTCGCAAGCCGTGCGGGGGCGGGAGAGGGGGGCGTATCTCCCGCGCTCATCCGTACAGCGCGCCAATACGGGCTGAACACCCGATAGGGGCCGCCTGCGCCGGTTTTCACCGCCAACGGCTCGTTCAGCAGGGTGCCGTTGAAGGATTGACAGTCTATTCCAACCGCCGACAAATCGCGGCTCACGGCCGCGTCGCGTGTCATCGAGGCGCTGTCATAGAGCCGATTCCAAAACACCGCCGACGCGCCCGTCTCGGTGATCAATTCCCGCAATTTGGCGCCCGCGTTGCCGCGCCGCAAAATTAGTGGACTGCCCAGCGCCGCCAAGTCGGCCATCAAAGCTTTTAGCGACTTATCGAGCCACCACGCCGATGCGGCGCCGATCGGGCGCGGCGGACCGGCCGGATCATGAATAAAAAGCGGGATGATCGGTCGCCCGTCGCGCGCCGCCGCCGCCAAGGCCGGGTTGTCGGCGAGGCGCAGGTCACGGCGGAACCACACGACGACCGGGGCGGCGGTTTGTGGGACGATGGGCGACAACCGAAGACCTCCAAGCCATCTCGAGCTTGCGCGATGCGCGCCTTGCCTTAACGTCTACGCGCCCCGCCAAGCGTCGGATCAAACCAGGAGTTGCAATTGTTATGCCGCCCAACGCCGTAATCGAACTTAAGCCCATCTCCGGTCGTGCGGTGCGGTTCGGTAACGCGTTGCGCCTGTCGATTATCGCCGGCCCGTGCCAGTTGGAAAGCCGCGCTCATGCCCTGGAAATGGCCCACGCGCTGCGCGAGATGGCGGACCGTCTAGATATCGGTCTTGTTTACAAAACCTCATTCGACAAAGCCAATCGGACCTCGGGAACTTCCGCGAGGGGGATTGGGTTGGCGCAGGCCTTGCCGATTTTTGCGGAAATCCGCGAGGCGGTGGGCTTGCCGGTCCTTACCGACGTGCACGAAATTGAGCAGTGCGCGGCGGCCGCTCAAGCAGTCGATGTGTTGCAGATCCCGGCTTATTTGTGCCGGCAGACCGATCTTATCATCGCCGCTGCCAAGACCGGCGCGGCGCTGAACATCAAGAAAGGCCAGTTTCTCGCCCCGTGGGACATGATGAACGTCATCGCCAAAGCGGTGGCTGCGGGCAATCCGAACGTCATGGCTTGCGAGCGGGGCGTGAGCTTTGGGTATAACACGCTGGTTTCGGACATGCGCGCCTTGCCGATTATGGCACGGATCGGCTGCCCAGTCGTTTTCGACGCCACGCACTCGGTGCAGCAGCCCGGAGGGCAGGGCAGATCGTCGGGGGGGCAACGCGAATTCGTGCCGGTTCTCGCCCGCGCCGCCGTCGCCATCGGCGTGGCGGCGGTTTTCCTGGAGACGCACCAAGATCCCGATAAGGCGCCGTCTGATGGCCCCAACATGATCCCGCTTCGCGCGCTGGAGCCGTTGTTGCGAGATTTGCTGGACTATGACGCGCTGGCCAAACGTCGGGTATCGCCTTGACCCTATGCGGCGGGGTAGGGCAGAGCCACGCGGTCATGGATCTCAACACGTTACAGCATAGACTTGGTCTGATGAGCGGCGTTCGCGTCGTGGCTGTCGGCGACGTCATGGTCGATCGCTTCATCTATGGCGAAGTCAGCCGCGTTTCCGCCGAGGCGCCAATTCCGGTTTTGGCGAAAAGCCGGGAGACGGTGATGTTGGGCGGCGCGGGCAATGTCGCGCGTAACGTAGCCGCGCTTGGCGGCGTGGTGGCGCTGGTCGGCGTGATCGGCGATGACGGGCCCGCGCATGACGCCCTGGCCTTGATCGGTGAAGACGCGGGAATTGAAGGATTTCTGGTCACGGATCCGACGCGCGCGACCACGGTGAAGGCCCGTTTCGTCTCGGCCGGGCAACAATTATTGCGTCTGGATAGCGAAAACGCCACCCCGGTCAGTGAGGCTGTCGAGGCTCGGCTTATCCGGACCATCGCCGACGCCGCCGTCGGCGCCAAGGCTTTGCTCCTCTCCGACTACGGCAAAGGGGTCGTGACGACGGCGGTGATCGCGGCGTGCCACGCGGCGGCCAAACGAGAGGGCGCCGTGATGATCGTGGATTCCAAGTCTCGCGGATTTGCGCATTACGGCGCCGTCGATATTGTTAAACCCAATGCCGGCGAACTGTCCCGCGCCATGAACCTACCCACCGAAACCGACGCCGACCGCATCG
>JANXWN010000199.1 GCA_025351125.1 Caulobacteraceae bacterium
TTTCAGCCGTCAAGGCGGCGCGGATTCACGCTTTTCCAATGCTGACGGCAGCATCCGGTCAGCCGCTCAGGGCATCCAGGGCGAAAGCGCTGCCGCCTACGCGATCGACGCGGCGGGTATCCAAGGCACCGCCGGCTATCCGTTTGAAAACAAGATCTACGGCGACACCAAGTCGACCGTTTACAACGGCTTCTACAACGCCGGCTACGACCTGGGCGGCGGTATCCAATTTTACAGCTTCGGCAGCTACAGCCACCGCGACGCTTCGGCCTACGAAAACTACCGCAAGCCGACCCGGGTCAGTGGAACGGCCGCTGATGGAAGTTTGATTGTTCCGTTTCCGCTTGGCTTTAGCCCGCGTGAATCGGTGAAGGAGATCGATTATTCGGTCACTGGCGGGCTCAAGGGCGACGCGGCCGGCTGGGGTTGGGACCTTTCCACCACCTATGGCGGGAATAAGGACGACATCTCCACGCTGGATTCGGCGAATGCCTCGCTGTTCGCCGACACCGGCGCGACACCGCGCAACTTCTACGACGGTCAGTTCAAGACCACGCAATGGACCAGCAATCTCGACTTTGACCACGCGTTTGACGTCGGTATGGCGACGCCGCTGAATGTCGCCATCGGCGGCGAGGTGCGCAGAGACACCTTCGGCATACTGCAGGGCGGCGCCGCATCGATCTATAAGGAAGGCGGGCAATCCTATCCGGGTTTCCAGCCGACCGACGCCGGTTCGCATTCGCGGACCAATTATGCGGCCTATATCGATTTCGCGGTCAGTCCGGTGAGCAATCTGAAAGTCGATTTGGCCGGACGCTACGAACACTATAGCGATTTTGGCAATGCCTATTCGGGTAAGGTGACCGCGCGTTACGATTTCACGCCGGCCATCGCCATCCGCGGTACCGTCAGCACCGGTTTCCGCGCGCCGACCCTGGCCGAGGAGTATTACTCGGCGACCAATGTCGCGCCGTCCTTCGCGGTCGTGAACCTGCCGCCGAACTCGGCGGCGGCGCACCTCGCCGGCTTTTCCAATCTAAAGCCCGAGAAGTCGAACAACTATAGCGTCGGGTTTGTCGTCCATCCGGCCCCCCACATGCAAATCACCGCGGACGCATACGAGATCGATATCCGCGATCGGGTGGTCAATACCGGCACGCTGTTGGGTTTGAGCGGCACAACCGTGGTGTCGCAAAATGTGCTCGACGCGATCGCCGCGCATGGCAATATCGTCGACAAGACGGTGAGCTACGTCGGCGTCGCGGTCTTCACCAACGGCGTCAACACCCGAACGCGTGGCGTGGAAGCCACCGCGAACTATGCCTCGGACTTCGGTGATATGGGCCACGTCGATTGGTCGGCGGGTTTTAGCTACAACACGACCAAGATCACCAAATTTCAGCCCCTGCCGACGCAAGTCACCAATGCCACCTTCGGCCAGACCTCGATCATCTCACCCACGTCCGTGAGCTATTTGACGACGGCGACGCCGAAGGAAAAGCTGATCTTGGGCGCTTACTACTCGTTCGGGCCGTTTAGCTTAAACCTGCGTGAAACGATCTATGGTCCCAGTTCGGTCGTTGTCGCCCCTAATGGCGCCGGCACCGGCATCTACGCCACGCAACTCAGGATCGGAACCACCGGCATCACTGATCTTGATCTTGGTTTCAATGTCACCAAGTCTTTGAAATTGGATGTGGGGGCTAACAACCTATTTAATCACAGGCCGCCGTTTGTGCCGACCTTGTCCACCGGGAAAATCGCCGACGGCAACAATGTCTTTAACGAGCCCATCCAATCGTCTCCGTTCGGAATTGACGGCGGCTATTATTATGGGAAAGTGACCTTCAACTTCTAACGCGCAAGACAGGGTGGCCAGGGATCCTCGGCCACCCTGATTTGTCTGAATTGGCGGGCGCCTCGCCCGCTTTTTTGCTTCCGGCAAGCGACGCCGAAAAGGCGCGCTAGAAGGTTGCGCCGCGTTTGGGCTAACGTGCCATGCC
>JANXWN010000207.1 GCA_025351125.1 Caulobacteraceae bacterium
CCCAGGACCACGACGTTGTCGCCGACCGGCTGTTCGTCGCCGACGGGGATAGGATTACGTGCGCCGGCGGCGCGGGGACGGCGGACTTAGCGTGCTGGCTGATCGAACAGCGCCTGGGTTGGTCGGTCGCGCAAAAAGCCAGCCAAGTCTTGCTGTTCGACCGCAACCGCGCCGGCGCCGATGCGCAACCGCATCCGCCGATGAGCGAAAAAGTCGGCGACCCGCGCGTGCGGCGGGCGCTGCTGCTGATGGAGCAAAATCTGGTGCGGCCGCTGCCGATCGCGCGGGTGGCGATGAAATTGGGGCTGTCGACACGCCAATTCGAACGCTTGTGCCACGCCGCGTTGGGGATCAGCCCGGCCACGGCCTATCGCCTGCTGTGTCTGCGCTACGCGCGCTGGTTGATCGGCAACACCGATCGCTCGGTCACTGAAATCGCCCACGCCGCGGGCTTCGCCGACTGCGCGCACTTCTCCCGCCAGTTCAAGGAGGCCTACGGCGCCTCGCCCTCGACGCAAAGGCGGACCCCGGCAAACGGAGCGGACGAGGGGAATTTGGCGTCGATGCGGGTGTTCGGGTGAGGGGCCAGGCGCGCTAAGCTTCCTTGTGCAGGCGACCTCCGGAAACCGCCTATCATCTGGGAATAAAACCAACGGAAAACGGACCGCGGACGTCCTCGTCCGCAAATCGCGCAAAGCGCGATAAACTGTTATCGGCCGATGACGCCGGGCAGCAGAAGTCTTATCGCCCTGCGGGCGATTTGCGGAAGAGGACGTCCGCGCTCCGTTTAAAGCCGGACGGAAAGTGTTATCGAGGCGAATATGGACTCGCTCGAAGACCTCCTGGCCGCCCACAGTCCCGGCCATGCCTTGCCACAGGGATTTTACCTGCGCGAGGACGTATTTGCGCGCGATGTCGATCTGTTGCTGAACCGGTGGACCTGCGTGGGGCATGTTAGCGAACTTCCGCGACCGGGCGATTGGATCACCGCCGAGCTGGGCGTCGAATCGGCAATCATCGTGCACGGGGATGACGGGGATTTGCGGGCTGTGGCCAATGTTTGCCGCCATCGCGGGTCGCGCATCTGCGTGGCGACGCGCGGGTCGGCGGCGGTGCTGGTCTGCCCTTATCACGCGTGGAGCTATCATCTGGATGGGCGCCTGCGGGCGGCTCGGGAAATGCCGGCGGGGTTCGATCCGAGCGCACATCACCTGAAGTCACTGCCGCTGCGCGAGATCGGCGGATTGATCTTCATCAGTTTCGGCGTTGATCCGCCGGATTTAAACTTGGCTGAACCGGCGCTAGCCGCGTTTGGCGCGCGTTATGCTTGGCCCCATGCCAAAATCGCTCATCGCGCGTCATATACGGTAGCCGCCAACTGGAAGCTGGCGCTGGAAAACTATCACGAGTGCTACCATTGCGCGCCGGCCCATCCGGAGTTTTCGGTGCTGCACGCCCTCTCACGCCCCGGCGCGCGGACGTTGGTCACCGGCCCGCGGGTCGACGCCCGCTACACCGATTGCGAAGACTGGGGTCCGACGTCGAATGGTCGCGAAGTGGTGCGGGTGATGCGTTCCGCCCTGTCCGAGGGGTGCGAGAGCGGCAGCGCCGATGGCCAATCGGTCGCCCCGGTCATGGGACCCAGCGATGGCCACTGCGTCTTCGCCGAATTGGGGTTTTTGAGCGCTTTTCTGGCCTATCGCGACTATGGCGTGATCTATCGTTTTATTCCGCGCGGTGTTTTGAACACCGAAATCGAGGTGATCTGGCTGGTCGCCGCCGATGCGGTCGAGGGGCAAGATTACGAGTTGGCGCGCCTGATCTGGCTGTGGGACATCACCAGCGTGGCGGATAAACGCATTATCGAGACCAATCAGGCGGGGGTTCGGTCGCGCCATTATACGCCCGGTCCGTTTTCGTTGATGGAGCCGGGCACACGCGACTATGTGGAGCGTTATGTGCAGGAACTGAAGGCACGCTATGAGCTATGACGCGATTATCGTCGGCGGAGGCCATAACGGCCTGACGTGCGCCTTTTACCTGGCGCGGGCGGGCTACAAGGTGCGGCTGTTGGAGCGGCGCGGGATCGTCGGCGGCGCGGCGATCACCGAGGAGTTTTACCCCGGATTTCGCAATTCGGTGGCCAGTTATTCGGTCAGCTTGCTCAATCCCAAAGTCATCGCCGACATGGATTTGAGCCGCCACGGGCTGAAGGTGGTGATCCGGCCCTTGTCGTATTTCGCGCCGACGAACGACGGGCGCTATCTGATCATGGACAAAGACCCGGCGCGGTCCCGCGCCGAAGTCGCGCGGTTTTCGCCGAAGGATGCACAAAAGCTCGAGGCGTTTCACGCCCACCTCGACGGCAATGTCGAATTGCTGCGCAGTTTGATCTTAAAGACGCCGATAAACCCGGCGGCGGGCGCGCGCGACTTGTTCAGCGGTCTAGGTCTGGCCAATCAGGTTCGCAAGATGGGCGTTCAGGGCCAAGCCGATTTGCTGGATCTCTTCGGCAAAAGCGCCGGCGATATCCTCGACCACTGGTTCGACACCGACGTGCTTAAAGGCCTTTTGGGCTTCGACGCGACGATCGGCAATTACGCCAGCCCGTACACGCCCGGTTCGGCTTACGTGTTGCTGCACCACGTGTTCGGCGAGGTGAACGGCGTCAAGGGGGCCTGGGGTCACGCCATCGGCGGCATGGGATCGATTACCCAGGCCATGCTCGCGGCGTGTTTGGAGGCGGGAGTCGAGGTCTCGACGGATTCCCCCGTCAGCGAGATCGCGGTGACCAACGGCAAGGCGACGGGGGTGGTTTTGGAGGACGGCGGCGATCTGTCGGCGCGGGTGGTCGTCTCCAATCTTAATCCCAAACTGTTGTTTGAAAAACTGGTGGCGCCGGAGCATCTGAGCGAGCCGTTCAGGGATCGGATGCGCGGCTGGCGGTGCGCGTCCGGTACGTTCAGAATGAATGTCGCCCTTTCCGAGTTGCCGAACTTCACCTGCAAGCCAAGCGGCGGCGTGGCGGAACAACACGGCGCGAGCATCGTCATCGCCCCATCGCTGCGCTATCTCGATGACGCCTACACGGACGCCCGCCGGAGTGGCTGGGCCAAGCATCCGGCTATCGAAATGCACATTCCCAGCGTCCTGGACGACTCCCTCGCGCCACCCGGTCGCCATGTCGCCAGCCTGTTTTGCCAGCAATTCGCGCCGACACTTCCCCAGACCATGCCCGGCGGCTCAAGTTGGGACGACCACCGCGAGGCCGCCGCCGATCTGATCATCGATACGGTGACGCAATATGCCCCTAATTTTAAGGGTGCGGTGTTATGTCGCATGATCCTCTCGCCGTTGGACCTGGAGCGCAAACTGGCGCTGACGGGGGGCGATATTTTCCACGGTTCGCTCAGCCTTGACCAGCTCTATGCGGCGCGGCCGGCGCTGGGTCACGGTGACTATCGCGCGCCGATCCGCGGCCTTTATATGTGTGGCGCGGGAACCCACCCCGGCGGCGGCGTCACCGGCGCGCCGGGACACAATGCCGCGCGCGAAATCATCAAGGATTTGCGGGCGCCGTCGGCAAAGCATTTGCGCGGAAAGGCGGCTTAGCCGCCCACCTCTAGGCGCGCGTGTGAACTGCCGCTAAACCAACCCCGCGTTCCTTGATCGCCTTGGGGTTCATCAATCCATGCCGGAGTCGGGCGTACCCGCGCATCGTGCGAAGTTCCGTTTGTTCGGCGGCTTTCGGCTGATGCACGGGAACGGCGCGATCGTGGCGATTCCCAGCCGCCGAGCGCGCGGGTTGTTGGCCTATCTCGCCTTGGCGGCGGATCGCGCGGCCACCCGTGAGCGGCTTTGCGGCTTGCTGTGGGGCGATCGTGGCGAGGCGCAAGCGAGAGCTAGCCTGCGGCAATGCTTGCTGGAAGTTCGTGACTCTCTGGCGGTCGCCGGGTTGGATATTCTCGATCGCGGGCGTGAAGCGGTGGCCCTGCGGCAGGACGTTATTTCGACGGACGTGGCGGACGTAACGGCGGCGTTGGAGGCCGGAAACTCCGCCGCTTTGTGCGGCGCGCTCGAGACGGTCGGCGGGGCGCGGTTGTTGGACGATGTCGATATCGGCGGCCTCTACCGCGACTGGCTTGATCAAAGCCGTTCGCAATTGGATCGGACGATCGGCCTTGGCGTGCTGCGCCACCTCGAACGGCTCGAAGCCGAGCGCGAATGGCGTGGAGCTCGCAACTTGGCGGAAGCCTATCTTCGCCGTGATCCTCTCGACGAAGCGGTCGTCGCGGCGGCCATCCGCGCCGACATCGCCACGGGCAACACCGCGACGGCTCACCGCCGATACCAAATCTTGCAGAGCGCCCTGGCCAAGGAGTTCGGCGTGCCGCCGGCGCCGGCGACCCGGGACGCGCTCGCGAGCCTGTCCGAGGCGCCCGAACCGCCGCCGCTCGTCAACGAATCTTCCGCGCCGGCGGCGATCGCGTCAGCGACGACGTCGGTTTCGGCGCCGACTATTCCTCAGGTGATTGTCGCGTTGTTTGAAGCACAAGTGGCGTCGGAAGCGGCCGTCCGGCTGGCGGCGGCGCTGCGCGACGAGGTGTTGGCGGGGCTGTCGCGATTTTACGACCTTCGTGTTCTGACTGACCGCCGCCCACTCGACGCGGTGATCGGCGATCTGACTTTGGAGCGCGCCGGGGCGTACGCCCTAGGGGCGACGTTGCGCGGCACCGCGGACGGTCCACGCCTGATCGTGCAAATACTCAAGAGCGGCGAGGGGCGGTTGGTGTGGTCGGAACGTTTCTCGCTTCCGTCGTTCGACAGCGCCGACCAAACCGACGATATCGTCGCCAAGGTGGTGGCGGCGGTTCTGCCGACGATCGACGCGGATAAGCATCGCTTTCCGAGTGGTCCGGCGGCGGACCGGAACTTTACCTTGAACCTGCTGACACGGGGACTGAGCGAACGCGCCCACACATTTGAGGAAGCGCGCAACGCCGCACAGTCGCTTGAAGCGATGATTTTGGCCAATCCGCAATCGACACAGGCGCATCTGCCTCTCGCGGTGCTTTACAACACTGATTTTTTTCTCACCCGCGCGGGGAGCACGGGACCGGCCGAACGCGCGCGCGCCCTGGAATTGGTCAAGGTCGCGCTCGCCCGGGATCGATCCAACGTTCACGCCTATTCCGTAGCCGGATGGTGCTATTTGCGCCGACGACAATGGGATCTGGCGAAGATCCATTTGGACCAAGCCTTGGCGCTCAACCCGTTTCATACCCGCCGCTTGATGGAGGTCGGCTACGGCCTATTGTTCCTCGATGAGTTGGACGCGTCGCGCGCGCTGCTCAATCGTTGCCTCCTGCTCAACCCGTCACCGCATGACGATTATTTCACCGACCTGGGTTTGCTTTCGCTGGTGAGAGGTGAGCACGAACTTGCCGAGAGTTATTTCGAACTTGGCGCCGATCCACAAATATGGTGCGAAATTTTTCGCGCCATCAACCGTCAGATGGCGGGTCATCTGTTCACGGATAAGGCGCGAACGGCGATCGAACGGGTGCGATCGATCTGGCCCTCGTCCACGCCGTTAACGACCGACTCATTGGTGCAATGGATATCGTCGCACCATCCGTTTCGATCCTCCGACGTGGAAAGCCGTTTCACGCGGGCGGCGGCGGCCACGTTTAACGCGCTATGATCGCCGGATTTGAGCGGCAAGGGCGTCGGAATATAGGGTTTGGGGCGGGGAGGCGCGGGGAAGTAGCGTCGCAAAGTCGATTGATCGGGCCGTGTGCAGACACGCGAAGGCGTCCTTTCGCTTGAGGTCAACGCGACCGGCGACCAGCCAATCGCGCAGCACCTCGATCCGCGCCGAGTCTAGGGTCAGCGCCGCCAGAACGCTTGGCCAAGTGCGTTGCTTGTAGAAAATGTCTTGGGCGGTTCTGAGGACGACGCGGGCGGAATCTACATCGATGGCCAGTTCGCGCACGGCTCGCAGGACGGTCGCGCGTACGTTGACCAGCGGTTCGGTCAAGGCTCGCCAATCCCAATCGGCCGGACCGTGCAAAACCGCGACTTCGTCGTCGCCGACCAGATAGCCGCGCACATAGGCCTCGAAGATTTGCCCGACGCCGATCATGCCGAAGGTATGCAGTTCCGACGCTCGAAGCGCGCCCATGCTGGCGCCGCCGATCACCGCGACGCCTTGGCCAATCAGGCTCAATAGCTCTTTGTGACGAATGGACGGTTGTTCGTCGAACAGACCGTCGATCAACACGACCGCCTTGGGAGGTTCCTGGCAAAGCGCCAAGCCGTCGCCGGCCATGGCGGGGGGCCGCCAGTCGAACACCGGATCGGCCGGGCGCTCGTCGGGCGGCAGGGAGGGGCCCACAAAGACGACGATGCGCGCGCCAGGCTTCATCAAACCGCCGCCGCAACGGCCGCCCGACGCGCGCGCGTGAAGGCGCCGAGACCCGGCGCCACCGCCTTGACAACCGTCGCGCCGCTTCCCGCGCGCGTCAAATCGATGATTCCGACGTTTGGATAGCCGGCGCCGGTCAGGGCGTCGATCAGCCCCCTGACGTTGGCCGCGGCGGGCGCGTCAAACGTGCGACACACCTCATGCCATTGCTTGAGACGCGACGCCGTTGAAGGTGGAAACGCCAGACCAAACCCCTCTCCGGGATCGAGATCGGGTAGAGGGATGTCGTCGCGCACGCCCGAAATAGCTGTCAGACGCGATTGAGCGGCCTCCAAAACACCCGCCAACAGGGCGCTTTCGGGAGAAAATCCACAACCGACGCCAACGGAGCGCCGCCGTATGGCCCCACCGGCGTCGGGTTCAAAGATTTCGCAGGCCAATACCGGCAGCGATATCACGGCGGGAAGATGATAAATCGTAAGCACCAATCCCGCCGCGCGCAATCGGAGGCGCAGGTCTTCGAACCAATCAATCCCGATCGACGCCGCCTCGATCAACGCGTCCGCGCGGCTATCGAGGGGCGAGGCGCGCCACGACCGATCGGCGTCGCGCTCGATAATTTCCAACAGCGCCTTTCGACCCGCGGCCTCGGTGTCAAAATGGGCGCCGATACCGTTGCTGGTGCGGTCCAGGCGCAAATCGCCGGCGCGCGTGTAGTCGAGCGAAACGCAATCGTGGGGTGTCCAGAGCGTACGGCCGGTGACCGGATTAAAGGCGGCGACCCAAGGTCGCGGCTCGGAGGGGTCGGGCGGCAGATTAAGGTCGGACGCGAAATCGAGCAAACTCGGCGCCCGCTCGTGGCGGTCCAGATCGTCGAACGCACAAAACTTTTGCTCGCCGACGAACGCTTCGGCGTGACCAAACTCGACCGCCTCCATCAGAGCGCCGATTTTTGCTTGCCGTGGCGTGAGGCCTTTGCCCTGGTGCACGGACAGCGAACGACCCCACGGTCTGACGGCCTGGAAAACATGGACGCCGGTGACATCCAAGCCCGTGACGTCGGCTAGCCGCGTTACGCCGCAGGCCTCGGCCTCCGCTTTCGCCAGCCCCAGGGAGTCCATCGCGCTACTGCTCCGGCGAAGCGCGGTCAATCGCCGCCGCGGTCTCAGCGTCCGTGGTTAAATCAATGCGGCGGGCCGGCGTAGGTGCCGATGGCTTCGTAAACCTTGGGATCCTTAACTTCGATCGCTTGAAGCTTTTTGCCGTGTTCGAAGGTTTTGATGATGGCTCGTAACCCTTCGGCCTGCTCCTCCGGCAGTTTCGCGCCTTTTGAGTGGTTGTACTCCGCAAAGGTAACGACCGCGTGATACGTCGATGTTTCA
>JANXWN010000255.1 GCA_025351125.1 Caulobacteraceae bacterium
CGCGCTGATGGCGGCGGCGCGCGCGGTTGAAGACCCCCTGTGGCGCATGCCGTTGTGGGCGGGTTACGAGGCGGCCCTCGAAAGCGACGTGGCCGACATCAAGAATGACCCGGACGCGTGGTCGCAAGCCGGGTCGATAACCGCGGCGTTGTTCCTCAAGCGGTTCGCTCCACAGGGAACCTGGGCGCATTTTGACATTTTCGCCTGGAACGCGCGCGGACGACCCGGCTGGCCGCAGGGCGCCGAGGCACAAGCCATCCGCGCCATTTTTGCCATGCTTCAGGCCCGCTATCGATGACGGCCGACGCTCGCACTACGCTCGCCCACCCCGATCTCGCCACGCGGCCGCTTGAAGGATTGGTGCGCGCCGCGCGGTACGTCGATCCCACGATCTACCAAGTCATCACGCCGAATGCCGCTTTGCGAAACGGGCCGCGGGCGGACGCCGAACAGATCAACCAGCTGTTATTCGGCGAGATCTTGGATGGGGTGGAAACCACCGATGGCTTCGTCTGGGGTCAAGCCCGCCGTGACGGCTACGTCGGTTGGGTCGACGCCTCCACACTCTCTTTGTGCGTCAATACCCCCACGCATCGGGTAAAGGTTTTGCGCACGATCGCTTTTTCGGCCCCCGCGATCAAGTCGGCTGTTTGGGGGCTGCTCAGCCTCAATGCCCTTGTCACCGTCATTGACTCTCAAGACGCCATGGTCCGGATCGCCGACGCCGGCTGGGCGCCGGCGAGCCATCTGGCGCCCGTCGGACTCGAATTCGCCGAGCCGGCGACGACCGCGTCGGCGTTCTTGGGGGCGCCCTATCTTTGGGGTGGTCGCGACAGCGTGGGCGTCGATTGCTCGGGTTTAATCCAGCAGGCGCTGCACGCCGCGGGTGTCGGCTGCCCTCGCGACGCCGACCAGCAAGCGGCTTTGGGGACCGAAAGCGATCCTATGAACCCGCAACGCGGCGATTTGGTCTTTTGGAAAGGTCACGTCGGTATGATGGTGGATGTCGCGCATCTGTTGCACGCCAATGCGCACCACATGGCTGTCGCCGTAGAACTTTTGAGCGACGCTGTAGCCCGGATTGACGCGAAAGGATTTGGCCGACCAACCGCTTTTCGGCGTCTTTAGTGTGATTGGAGTCTGGACTTGCCCGCCGGAGCGCGCTCAATTTAGGGAAATCCTTTCGCGAGCCCCGACATGAATGCCATTACCCTTGATCCGACGATCTGGACCCGCGCCGGCGAGGCCGAATTGGACCAAGCGATCACATTGCGTCGCGCTATCCACGCCGAACCGGAATTGGGGCTTGATCTTCCCAAGACCACGGCCAAGGTTAAGGCCGCCCTCGCGGGCCTGCCGCTGGAAATACGCCAGGGGCCATCGACCAGCGGATTGATGGCGATCTTACGCGGCCCGGCCAACGGTCGTACGGTGCTTCTGCGCGGCGATATGGACGCCTTGCCGCTGACGGAAGACACCGGCCTCGCCTTCACCTCCCTTAACCCCGGCGCGATGCACGCCTGCGGTCACGACACCCACGTCGCCATGCTGGTCGGCGCGGCAAGGGCCTTGTGCGACAACCGCGACCGGTTGACGGGAACGGTCGTGTTCATGTTCCAGCCCGGCGAAGAAGGCTGGCACGGGGCGCGGTTCATGATCGATGACGGTTTGCTCGATCCCCTGCCCGACGTCGCCTTCGCCTTGCACATTTCGCCCAGCATGCCCGGTGGCGTGTTCGCCGGTCGCGCCGGGCCGCTTCTGGCGTCGTCCGACAAGCTGCGCATCCGCGTTATCGGCGCCGGGGGTCACGCTTCCATGCCGCAAGATGCCCGCGACCCCATTCCGGCGCTATGTGAGATTGTGACGGCTCTGCAAACCATGGTCACGCGGTCGATCGCGGTCTCCGATCCGGCGGTCATTACCATTGCGCGTATCGAATCGGGCACGACCGACAATGTGATTCCCGAGGACGGACGTTTGTGGGGCACCTTGCGCACACTGTCGGAACACACCCGCGCCATCGCCCACGCCGGCATCCACCGGGTGGCCGAGCACATCGCGGCCGCTCACGGCCTACGCGCCGAGGTGGAAATCGAGCACGGCTTCCCGGTCACGGTTTGCGACGGTCGGGTGACGGATTTGGCGGCGCGGACCGCGCGCGCCCTTTTCGGAGAGAGCGCGTGGGTGACCATGACCCATCCGATGATGGGAGCCGAAGATTTTTCCTATATTTTGCAAAAAGTCCCCGGCGCGATGGCGTTTTTGGGAGCGTCGCCGGAGGGCGGCGATTATCGCACTTGCTGCGCCCTGCATTCGAATCGCATGGTGCTGAGCGAAAGCGCCATGGCGCGCGGCATCGCCATGCATTGCGCCATGGCTGACGCCATGCTGGGTGCGGATTTGGCGCTTTGACGCGCCGCGCTATTCGCTGATCGCGGCGATATCGCGTTCGCCGGTGCGAATGCGCAAGGCCGACTCCAGGTCAAGTACGAACACCTTGCCATCGCCGATTTTACCGGTGTTCGCGCCGTTGGAGATCGCCTCCACCACCCGCGTGGCGACGTCGTCCATCACCGCAATCTCCAGCCTAACCTTAGGCAGTAATTTTACTTCGTACTCCGCACCGCGATAAACTTCGGTCTTGCCTTTTTGGCGACCGTAACCGCGCACTTCGGTGACAGTAAGACCCGACGCGCCCGCCTGCGTCACGGCGTCGAGCACCGCGTCCAGACGACTGGGCTTGATGACAGCCACGATCATTTTCATAGCAGGCGGGCCTTCGACGGTGAGTGGTGGATCGTGGTCAAAAGAGAATTTGTCTTAACACGAATCAGCGCCTTGGCGTCCACATCGCAAGCTATGCGGGCGTGCGCGATTTTGCCGGCAATGGGCGCCAAGACGGCGCGAGCACGGGCGGGCGTCCGGGCGGCGCGTCCCCGGGGACGGACGGCGTAGGTCTGCTT
>JANXWN010000297.1 GCA_025351125.1 Caulobacteraceae bacterium
CGCCGAAATATGTCGTCGTTTGCTCATGCTCGTCCCCCCGCGCGACTGTAGGCAATCACCGCCGCCCGCCGGGCCAACACCCCGGCGATCTTGATGCGGAACTCCGAGGTGCCGCGCTTGTCGCTGATCGGCCGGCAGACGGCGCGCGCGGCCGCGTCGAGCCGGTCCAGCGCCGCCGCGTCCAGTTTCGATCCGACAATCGCCGCCGCGGCGTCTTGCGCGATAACCACGGTCGGTCCAACCGCGCCTAAGGCGATCCGTGCGTCGGTGATCATGCCGGCCGCATCCAAGGTCAGATTGACCCCGGCGCCGACGACGGCAATGTCCATTTCGGTGCGCGGGATCGAGCGCAGATAGGCGTCGCCGCTGCGCGCCGCGCGCGGCGGCAAGCGTATTTCGATCAGGAATTCGCCGGCCGTCAGAGAGGTTTTGCCGGGCGACACCGCGATCGCTTCGACCCCGACCGTACGTCGGCCGTTCGGCCCGACAATGACCGCCGTCGCCCGCGCCGCCACGAGGGCCGGAACGCTGTCGGCCGCAGGCGAGGCATTGCACAGATTGCCGGCCATCGACGCGCGGCCTTGAACCTGCGTCGATCCGATCAAATTGGTCGCCTCGACCACGCCGGGCCACGCCAGCGCCAGACCCGCGTGTTCGCCGATCGTCGCTCCGGATGTCGCCGCGCCGATCACGAATTCGCCGGCTTCTTCGCGGATGCCGATCGCGCCGGGGACGCGCTTTAGATCGACAATCAGCCCGGGCGCCAGCCGCCCGGATTTGAGTTGCACCAGCAAATCGGTGCCGCCGCTCAACGCGCGCGCCGCCGTCCCGCCCGCCGCCAGGGCCTTGGCCGCCGCGTCCGCGCTTGTCGGCGCTATGTAATCAATTGCAGACACCCGTCCTCCCATGATTTTCAGACCGTCGCTGAGCAACGTTCACTTAACTACTCCACACCAGTTTGAGGGACGCCGCAATGGCGAACAGGTATCATCGGCGTCTCCCCGGCGCCTTTACGAGCCACTTCGATATGACGGCGGCGTTCTCGTTAGGATCCGACGGCGGCGTTCTACTTCCTTGCCGCCTCCGCCGCCGCTTCCGCCAAATAGCTCTGGCTCAAGGTTCCGCGCTGTTTGGCGATCGGAAATAGGGTCGGATAGAACTGGACGAAGGTGGTGTCCGCCGCCGCGTGTTGTTCGTGGCAGCCGTAGCAGGCGACCGAATGGGGGATTTCGCTCGCCGGCGCGCCGGCGGCGCCGAAAGCGAAGAAGCCCCATCCGCCCTTGAACCGCGCGGTATCCTTCACGTGCGCTTCGGCCCCCATATAATCGCCTGTCTGGAACAATCCGCGCTTGTTGATCGACCCCTTGCCGGTTCCGCCGCGGTTTTCCAGAACGATCACTGTCTTGTCGGGCCACGTGCCGGTCTTTTTGAAGGCCGCATAGGCGGCGGCGGGGACGAAGGTGTTGCCGAACATGTCTTGGCCGGCCATCGCCGGATCGGCGGTGTAGCTCATGTTCAGGCCCGCGCTTAAAAACACCCAGTCGCGATAGTCGGCGGGAAAGACCATCCGGCCGGCGGCGTCGTATTGCGGCTCGCCCGGCGGGGCGACGCCGGTCATCGCCGTCGCACGAGCCAATAGGACTGCGGCGGTGGTCAAAACCAAAAGCGGTTTCATGTCGGTCCTTTCGCGTGGCGACGTTACAGGCAATTTGCAAAAGGCTAGCGCAACCCGGCATGCCACAAAAGGACATTGATCGTGAATTTTCGGACAGGGACACTCTGGGGATAGTCACTGGCGGCCGCCGCGTCCGTCTGTTATCTAATCAATGTCAACATCCCCGGAGGAAACCCCATGCCCGCATCCCAAACCGTGCTTGTCACCGGCGGCTCCGGCTATATCGGCGGGTGGTGCGTTATCGGGTTGTTGCAGCAGGGTTATACCGTGCGAACCACCGTGCGCGATCTGGCGCGGGAAGCGGACGTGCGCGCGGCGCTGGGGTCTGTGGTCGATCCGGCGGATCGGTTGAGCTTTTACGCCGCCAACCTGACCAGTGACGCCGGATGGGATGCGGCGAGCGAGGGCTGCGATTACGTCTTGCACGTAGCTTCGCCCCTGGGTGTGCCGGCGCCGAAGGACCCGAATGATCTGATCGTACCGGCGCGAGACGGGGCCGTGCGCGCGATCAAGGCGGCAATCAAGGCGGGCGTAAAACGGGTGGTCATGACCTCCTCGGTCGCGGCGACCAGCCCGCCGTTCGGCGCGCCTGAACAAACCGTCGATGAAACCATCTGGACCAATTCCGACGACCTAAGGCACGGCGGCTATTCCCGTTCAAAAACCATCGCCGAACGGGCGGCGTGGGCGCAGATGGACGCGGTGGGCGGATCGACGACCCTGGCGACCGTCTTGCCGGGCTTGGTGCTCGGACCGGTGTTCGGGTCGGATTTTTCGGATTCCGTACAGGTCATTCAACGTCTGCTCTCGGGCAAGGTCCCCGGACTGCCGCGTCTGGGATTTTCGCTGGTCGACGTACGCGACGTCGCCGATCTACACATCCGCGCCATGACCGATCCGGCCGCGGCGGGCCAGCGCTTCATCGCCGCGCACGAATTTGCCTGGATGGCGGACATGGCGGCCCTGCTACGCGCGCGTCTCGGCGATCAGGCGGCGAACGTCCCGACCCGCAAGGCGCCCAATTTTCTGATCCGCCTGGCCGCCCTGTTTGATCGCGATCTTGGCTCGGTGACCGCAAGTTTGGGCCGCAAACAGATATACAGTTCCGCCAAGGCGCAATCGGTGCTGGGTTGGTCGCCGCGCCCCATGGAAGAGACCGTGCTCGACTGCGCGCGGAGCTTGATCGCCAAGGGTCTGGTTTAGTCGGCGGACGGCGCCCCTAATTCGATCGACGGCTAAAAGCGTGACGTCGTCAGGGTGACATCCGCGAATCGCCAGGCGGCGACGAAATCGGCGGCGGTCGCCTGGCTTTCCGCCGTTTTGCCCTGGTGGTCGAGGGCGAGTTTGAGCCCGGCCAGGGCCCACCCGTCGCCTCGGTAGGCCTTCAGGCTGTCGCGATAGACCGCTTCCGCCTCGCCGGCGCGGCCAGCGTCGAGGAGAGCGGCGCCCAAAAGATGGCTTACCGGTTGGTGCCAATAGGGCGGCTCGGTGTAGGGCAGGGCGCGCTCGAGACCGGCTGACAGCCTGAAGAAAACAAGGGCGTCTTGCAGGTGACCCGACGTGCGCGCGATCTCGCCGTCGAGCAAGGCGAGGGCGAGTTTGGCCATCGGGCCAGCGGGCGTTCCCGAAGCGTCGAACCTCGAAAAATCTCCGCTCGCGATGGTCTGAAGCTTGGCGCGGTCGGCCAGGGCTCCGGCTGGGTCGCCGGTGTTGGCGTGAGCGAATCCGCGCGCCTCCAGCCAGATCGCCCTATCCAAGGTCAAGGCCTCGGGCGGCGCGGGCTCAGCCAGGATCTCCCGCCATTTGCCGAACCGCAACAGGGTCGCCACGGGAGTGAAGGCGTAGAGTTCGGCTTGCGGCATGGTCCGCGCGAGCGTCGGCGCATCCACCGCCTTGACGAGGCGGCGGGCCGCGCCGAGCGCGACCTCGTAGCGTCCCTCCATTTCCGAGGAGGTCCACAGAAAGTGGATATTGTGAGCGTAGTAGCCGGCCGGATAATAGCCCTGCGCCTTGCAGGCGGCCAGATAGGCCTCATCGACCAGCGCCGCTTGTTCGTTCACCCGCACGGCGTCGGCATATCGCCCGACCCGATAATAAATGTGCGAGGGCATGTGGACGATATGCCCCGCGCCCGGCATCAAAATTAACAGCCGATCGGCGGCGATCTCGGCGCGCTGCGGGGTCGTCGTCGCTTCCACGGCGTGGATATAGAGGTGCAAGGCCCCCGGGTGATCGGGCGCGGCGCGGATCACGTCTTCCAACACCTTCACGATTTGCGTCGCGTGGCCCTTGGGCGTCACGCCGTCGGCCTGCCAATAATCCCACGGCTGGGTATCCATCATCGCTTCGGCGTAAAAAGTGGCGGCATCCAGATCACTCGGGTCGGCGAGCGAAAGTTTGCCCATCGCCTGAGCGAAGGCTTCGTCCAGAGGCGCGCGGCTAGGCGCGGGGTGTTCGACATAGCGCACGGTGAGAGCTGCGATCCAAGCCCGCTCGCGTTGGCTCGCGCCGGCTTGCAAGGCCCGCGCCTTGGCCAGCGCCTGCCATGCCGGCGACGCCGCGTCGGCGGGCATGGGCATATTGATGTTCGGTCCCAAAGCGAAAGCGACCCCCCACCAGCACATGGCGCAGCGCGGATCGAGCCGGGCGCCCTCGCGAAACGAGCGAATGGCCTCGGCGTGGTTAAAGCCGAACAGCAGATTAACGCCCTGATCGAAGAACGCCTGGGTTTGCGGATTGCTCGTCGAGATCGGATGGTGATGGGCGCCCAGCCCGGCGAACACCGGCGCGCCGGCCTTGTCCGCCTCGCCCGCATAGGCCGACGGCATGGGCGCCATCATCGAACCCATGTTCATGCTTGGCGCCGCGGCGGGCGTCTCGGTCGC
>JANXWN010000305.1 GCA_025351125.1 Caulobacteraceae bacterium
CGGTGCTGCACACCGCCTTGTGGCCGTTCGTTGGCGCGGTGCTGTTTTCGGCCTTGGTGGTGTCGGTGTTGGCGCACACCGCTTATTACGGTCTGATCAGCCGACACGACGTCAATGTGTTGCAGCCCCTGACCTTGATGATGCCCCTGATGACCATCGGCTTGGGCGTGCTGATCACGCACGATCCGTTTGGACCGCGCATGGCGATCGGCGCGGCGGTGGCGATGCTGGGCGTTCTGATCATCGCCCTGAGACCCAACCACGTCGCGCCGTTGTTGCTGCTGATGCGAAACCGCGGCCTGTGACGCCGATCGCCGCGCCGTCGCCCAATTTCGATGCGCGCGTGCGACCGCCCGACATGCTGCTTTTGCACTACACCGGCATGGTCACCGGCGAGGCGGCGCTGCGACGTCTGCGCGATCCGGTCGCCAAGGTCTCGGCCCACTACCTGGTGGAGGAGGACGGACAGCTGTTCGCGCTGGTTCCCGAAGCGCGGCGCGCGTGGCACGCCGGTTTGGCGTCCTGGCGAGGCGAGACCGACGTCAACGGGATGTCGATCGGCATCGAACTGGTCAATCCCGGTCATGAGTTCGGTTATCGCGATTTTCCGATCGCGCAGATCGCCGCGCTGATCGCGTTGGTCGGCGACATTCGCGGCCGCTGGGATATCCCCGATGCCCGTATCTTGGCCCACTCCGACGTGGCGCCGGCGCGCAAAACCGATCCGGGCGAGCGCTTCCCGTGGAACACCTTGGCCGCGGCGGGCCACGGCCTGTGGCTGGAACCCGCCGCCGCGCCCGGTCCCAATCTGAGCCAAGGCGACGCGGGCGTGGGGGTTTCGCTTCTGCAGTCGGCTTTGGCCTCGTTCGGCTATGGCCTTTCGCCGACCGGGCGGTTCGACGCCGATACCCGATCGGTTGTGCAAGCCTTCCAACGCCACTACGCGCAACATCGTGTCGACGGCGTCGCCGACGGCCAAACCCGTGCGCGCCTGATGGCGCTGTTGAGGGCGGCGGCGTAACAAGGCCGGGGCCGCTCAGCCGTGGGATGTCAGGCGGCAAACAAGGCGGCCGGCAAGGCGCCGACGACCGAGGCGGTCATGCAGGTGGCGAGAAACCCGCCGAGCATCGCCTTCCACACCATGGCCACCACCTCGCCGCGACGCTCCGCCACCAAGACACCGTAGCCCGCCACATTGATCCCCACCGAGGCGATATTGGCAAAGCCGCAAAGGGCGTAGGTCATGATCACGCGGGTCCGATCGCTCACCACGCCGGGCCCCAATTTGGCCAGATCGAAGAAGGCGGAAAACTCGGTCAGCACCAATTTGACGCCGAGCAGAGAGCCCGCCGTTCCCGCCTCGCGCCAGGGCACTCCCATCGCCCAGGCCAGGGGGGTGAAGACGACACCCAGTCCGCGCTCAATGCTGATCGGCGCGCCGGCCAGTGGCGGCAACAGGCCCAAAAGGCCGTCGGCCATGGCGATCAAGGCGACAAACACCACCAGCGTCGCCGCGACGTTGAGCACGATCTGCAAGCCGTCGCCGGCGCCCTTGATCAGGGCGTCGATGCTGCTCTCGTAGGTCTTAGTTCCGTTAAGGTCGAGCGGTTCGGCGCGTTCGAGGGCGGGGTCGCGCGGCACCAGGATGCGCGCCAGCAAAATTCCCGCCGGCGCGGAAATCAGCGAAGCCGTCAGCACGTGCGCCGCAGCGTTGGGCAACACGCCCCGCAAAATCGTCGCGTAAGCCACCACCGTCGAACCCGAGACGCACGCCATGCCGACGGTGAGCAGCAAAAACAGTTCCGAGCGCGTCAACGCCGCCAGATAGCCGCGAATGAAGATTGGCCCTTCGACCTGGCCCATAAACACCGTCGCGGCGGTCGCCAGCGCCGGCGGACCGCGCAAGCCCATGGTTTTTTCGAACACTAGGCCAAAGCCTTGCGTCAGCCATCTGAGAATCCGCCAATGCCACAACAGAGCCGACAGGGCGCAGATCACTAAAATCACCGGCAGAACGTGGAACGCGAACACGTACAGCGCGCTCGGATCGGTCACCGCGTAGGGTTGTCCCGCGGACCCGGCGAGAAAGCCGAACACGAATTTTACGCCCACCTGCGTGGCGGCGGTCAGCCCGTCGACCGCGGAGCCGACGTCCGACATCAACGACCGCGCTGGCGAAAACCCGAATAACAGCCAAACCAGCGCCGCTTGCGCCGCCGCCGCTCCTAACGCCAGACGCCACGGAAAGCGTCCGCGCGCCTCCGACAGCATCCAACACAGCGCGGGGATCAAAACCACGCCGACCAGGCTCTGTGCGTTCTCCAGCCGAAACATCGCCCCTCCGCGCCAAGCCGTCAGGTGTCATACACCGATCGGCGCGGAGGGAGCGAGAGGGCAGTCAGGTTCTAATAGCTCTGCGGGCGGTAAGCGTCGGCGCGGTGACCGCTACCGACCCGATCGGCCAGATCGTCGAGACGACGTTCCAGCTGCGCCTGTTGATCGAACGGCAACTGATTGTCGTCGTTACGAGCATTGGCGTCCTCGCGGCGGATGTCGCGCAACTCACGCAACGCACGGCGGGCGTCGTCGCGGTCGAGGCTGCCGTCGGCCATGCGCCGGCGGATATCCTGTTCGAGCGACGCCTCGCGGCCGTACAAATCCTGCGACCCGTCGGCCCACGCCCGGTGTTGGCCATAATCGCCGGCGTTATTGTATGGGACCGGCGGCGGCGCGCTGGCGTAGCCTGATTGCGGCGCGTAATTGCGCTGCGAGTCGTCATGGTAATCTCGCGTGGTCTGCGCGCCGTCGACCCAACGGCCGTTAGCGTCGTAATAGCCATAGGCGGTCGCGGTGTTGGGCACCCAACGGCCCGAGCCGTCATAATAGCCATAGCGATTGGACTGGCAGTTGTTGCCATTGCTGGCGCCGGCCAATTGGTTGCCGACCACCGCGCCGCCGACGCCGCCGATGATGGTGCCGCCAGTCTTGCCGCCGTGCTCGCCGATGGCGTTGCCGAGCAGGGCGCCGACGCCGGCGCCCAGCACCGTTCCGACCAAGCGGTTATCGCCGCGGCCGTTTTGGCACTGATTTTGCGCGCTGGCCATCGACGGGATGAAGGCGGCGGCGGCGAGGCCGGCCAGCAG
>JANXWN010000333.1 GCA_025351125.1 Caulobacteraceae bacterium
TCGGCGTCTTCGATTTTTATGAACAGCACCGGCGGCGTGGCGATATTGCGGCCCGGTGGCAGGCGCTTGAGTTCCGCGCGCGCGTCCAAAGTCGGCCACACCGGTGGCCACGCCTCGCCCACGCCCGCGGCGATCGCCTCGGCCGCGAAGGGGATCACCGGCGCGCTGACGCGAGCATAGAGAGCGACCAGATTGAGCGCCGTGCGGACGACCACCGCCGCGCGCTCCGGATCGGTCTTGAACGCGGTCCACGGCGCCGCGACTTGCAGATATTCATTGCCCAACACCCACAAACCCCGCAGCGCCTGCGCCGACTTGCGCATTTCGATCGCTTCGAATTGGGCGGTGATCTCGGCAAGTTGCACGGAGACATCCGCGAACAGCGTCTCTTCGAGAGGTCCCGCCACCCCGCCCGCCGGAACCGCGCCGTCGAACTTGGAGTCACAGAACTTCATGATCCGGTTGACGAAGTTACCGAGCACGTCGGCCAGATCGCGGTTAACCGCCGCAACCAATTGCTCCCACGTAAAGGCGCTGTCGGAATGCTCCGGGCTATTGGCGGTAAGATACCAGCGCCAGCAATCGGGCGGCAGGATCTCAAGCGCCGCGTCGAGAAACACGCCGCGTTTTTGCGAGGTAGAGAATTTCTCGTGATACCAATTGAGATGATTGAAAGCTTTCAGCACGTCGACCGTCTTCCACGGCTCGCCGGACCCGATAATGGTCGCGGGAAAGCTGACAGTGTGAAAGGCGACGTTATCCTTGCCCATGAATTGCAGATACCGAACGTCGGCCGCCCCCGCGTCGGTGCGCCACCACGCGCGCCAATCGCGCGCGCCGGGCGCGGCGTCCGACCACTCCTGCGTGGCGGCGATGTATTCGATCGGGGCGTCAAACCAAACGTAGAACACTTTTTTTTCAAAACCGGGACGCGGCCCGTCGCCCTTCACCACCGGAATGCCCCACGCCAGATCGCGCGTGATGCCGCGATCGATCAAACCCTCGTCCAAATGCTTGTAGGCGATGGATTTGGGCAAGGTCGCCCAATCGGTCTTGCCGTCGACCCAGGCGCGGATCGCCTCGGCGAGTTTGGTTTGCAGCAGATACAAATGGCGGGTATCGCGCACTTCCAGATTGCGCGAGCCGGAAATGACCGAGACCGGATCCTTCAAATCCACCGGATCGAGCAGAGAATTGCAATTGTCGCACTGGTCGCCCCGCGCCTTGCCGTAACCGCAGACCGGGCAAGTTCCCTCAATATACCGGTCTGGCAGAAAGCGTTTGTCGTCGATCGAGTAGACCAGCTTGTCGACGCGTTCCTCAATCAAGCCACGCTCCTCCAACACCTGGGCGAAGTGTTGCGTCAGACTGTGATTTTGCGGCGATGAGGAGCGGCCGAACCAATCCCAACTCAATCCGAAGTCGCGTCCGACATCGTGCTGCGCTTGATGATGGATCGCACAATAGGCCGCCACGTCCTGCCCGGCCTCGGCGGCCGCCAATTCCGCCGGCGTACCGTGTTCGTCGGTGGCGCAGACATAAAGCACATCCGCCCCCCGCGAGCGCTCGAACCGCGCATACACGTCCGCCGGCAACATCGACCCGGCCAACGTACCCAAATGTTTGACGCCATTGATGTAGGGCAGCGCGGAGGTGATCAGAATGCGGGACATGGCGCGGGGTATAGGCGACTTAAGGGGGATTTCCCAAGAGGGGTGGCCAAACCGGCCCGATTTACGGCATAAGCCCGCCCGACGGCCGGCTTAGCTCAGTTGGTAGAGCAGCGCTTTTGTAAAGCGAAGGTCGCGGGTTCGAATCCTGCAGCCGGCGCCGCTATAGGCTCGTTTCTAAGCGGAAATCCGCGTACGGATCAGTTCCGGCGGAACGCATCGCGCGCCCTAGTTCAAGGTAAACGTCGCTTCGCGGCGGTGGAGGTCGACCGATACCCGGCGGCAGCGACTTAGCACGTCCATCCCCAGCAGCATGGCCGGTTTCTGACTTAAGTCGAACCGGTCGAAGATCTGCAAGGCGGCGAAGGCCAGGGGCATGTGATGAATCGCGATGCCGCCGACATTGGCCTCGGCGATGGTCTGAAGGTCGACGGTCAGTTTACGACCGGTGACGGTGATCAAGTCGACTGTCGTGTGCGTATCGGGCGTGGTGTCGCGTCCCGTCAACAGCTTGCGCAAGGCGGGATTGCCGACCGACAATTGCGATCCTGAATCCAGGACCACGAATATCGGTACGCCGCCGATTGCGGCGTTTACCAAGATCAGTTGGCCAAAACGACTACGGCCGTGAACCACGATGGTATTGGGATCGAACGGCTCGGCGCGGCTGGGCGAACTCGATAGCCGCATGGTTTCGAAATCCATCACGACGTGCAGATCGCGTAAGGCGTCGACGCCCAGCATCCCCGCCGCGCCCAGATCCCGCGCGCCCAACGCCGGCGCCTCGATATTACGAATTTCTCGGCGCCCGATCGTCAAGCGATCGATGACAACCGTCTTGACGGTGTCGACGCCTGAAGTCTGATGCATTCTGACCACCGGTCCGGCCGCTAAGTTGAGCGTCGAGGCGAGTTCGCGCGAGATCACCGTGCGATCCGAACCGGTGTCGACCAGAAACGGGAACGGCCCCTTGCCGTTGACCTTCACCAAAAGAGTCAGGCGCGTGGACGGGTCTTGAACAAGTTTGAGGGTCTCGGTCGGAGGCGGGGTCGTTTCGACCGGCGCGGACGTTTCGACAATGGTCGCTGGAACCGTGGCGATGGAAGCGGTGGCTTGCACCGACGCAGGGTTAAATCCAATCGCCGCGCAGAGCGCCAGCAGGGCGGTCAAGCCCAGCCACGAAAGGTTGGATCGCCCGCGAACCGACGCTAATTTTCTTCCGGGTCTCATCGCGACCTCCCCAAAGTTTCGCGCACCATGACGCCAAATATCACCAGTGCGCAACTCAAGGGCTTAAATCTGGAATACGACGCCTTGCGCCAGAGGCAAGGTGGAGCCGTAGTTCACGGTATTGGTCGTCCGCCGCATATAGGCTTTCCAAGAATCCGATCCGGCTTCACGCCCGCCGCCGGTTTCTTTCTCACCGCCGAAAGCACCCCCGATTTCGGCGCCCGACGGGCCGATATTGACGTTGGCGATGCCGCAATCGGAGCCGGTCGCCGCGCAGAACCGCTCGGCCTCGCGCACATCGTTGGTGAAGATCGACGACGAAAGACCCTGCGGCACGTCATTGTTCAAGGCGATGGCTTCGGCCAGGTCACTGTATCGCATAACGTAAAGTATCGGCGCGAAAGTCTCGCGGCGCACGGCTTCGGCTTGGCGCGGCATTTCGACGAGCGCCGGTCGCACGTAAACGCCGTCGCCCGGTCCCGTCACCCGTTCGCCGCCGGTGACGACACCGCCGTCGGCCTGGGCGTC
>JANXWN010000377.1 GCA_025351125.1 Caulobacteraceae bacterium
GCGCTTGGTTTGCTTTATATCCCGACCGAGCCGGTTATCATGCGGGCCTTTCTGCCGTTTTACGGTGTTTCGTTTTTAATTCATCACGGCATGGTCGGCCTGCTGGTGCTTGGCGCGGTGTCGTTGACGATAACCGGCGCGGAGGCCCTTTACGCCGACATGGGCCACTTTGGAGCGGCGCCGATCAGGCGCGCTTGGTTGTTCGTCGTGTTCCCTGCCTTATTGATCAATTACCTCGGACAAGGGGCCTTCGCGTTGCATTTTCTGGCCTCCCCGGCCGGCCACGGCGCTGATCTGAAGGCGCAAAATTGGTTCTTTCTGATGGTCCCCGAAATGTTACGAATTCCGATGGTAATCTTGGCGGCGGCGGCCACCATCATCGCCAGCCAAGCGGTTATCAGCGGCGCCTATTCGATGTCTAATTCGGCCATGCAAATGGGACTGTTGCCGCGTCTCGCGGTCAAGCGGACATCGGAGACGGAAGCCGGTCAAATCTACATGCCGACCGTCAACCTGTTGTTGATGCTCGGGGTCATCCTGTTGGTCGGGATTTTCAAGAATTCCGGCGCACTGCAAGACGCTTACGGATTGGCGGTGACGGGCACCATGTCGGTCACCACCATGCTGACCGCCGTGGTGGTGCGCAGGCTGTGGAAGTGGAGCCTGCTCAAGACCGCGCTCGTCGTCGTGCCGTTGGTGTCCGTCGATTTGACGTTCTACAGCGCCAACATGCTGAAATTGTTGACCGGAGGTTGGGTGCCCTTAGCGCTCGGCGCGGCGGTGGCTTTGGTCATCATGACGTGGATGCGCGGTAGTTCCATCGTCAACGCCAAAGTGCGCAAAGACCGTATCCCCCTGGCTGATTTCCTCGCCTCGATCGCCCGCCGACCCCGCCCGCGGGTGTCGGGCACGGCGGTGTATCTAACGGCCGACCCGGAGTTGACCCCTAGCGCGTTGATGCACAATCTCAAGCACAACGGCGTTTTGCACGCGCACAATGTGATCGTTGCGGTGCGGACCACCGACGAGCCACGGGTAGCCGACGAGGCCCGCGCCGTCGTCGAGACCCTGAACGCTCTCTTTGTGCGCGTCACCCTGTCGTTCGGTTTCATGGAGCGACCGGACGTGCCGACCGCCATGCAACAGCTCAATCGGCCCGACTTGCCGCTTGCCCCTATGGAAACGTCGTATTTTCTGGGCCGCCGCACCGTGGTGCGAGGCGTTCACCATGGTTTGCGGCGTTTGCAGGATTTGTTGTTCATCGGCCTCAGCCGCAATTCGGTCGACCCCAGCGACGTCTTCGCCATACCACCCGACCGCGTCGTCGAAATGGGCACGCAGGTGGCCATCTAATCAGACCGCCGCCGCCGTCATGTCGGGCCGTTGCGATACGCGGCCTGGCGACGCTCGCGGCCAGTTCGACCGCATGGGTCTCTATAATTTTCGTCGCATCGCCCGCCAGGCGTCCGTCAATTCCGCCCGAAACACGGGGGCGGCGACGGCGATAAGGGCTTCGGCGCGGGCGTCCAGGCCGGTCCCGCGCAGGTCCGCGACGCCGTGCTCGGTGACCACCAAATCGGTGTCGTCACGCGGTATCGAAACCGTCGGCGCGTTGAGACGGGCGACTATCCGCGAAATTTTTCCGCCCCCCGCCGTGGCCGGCAGGCCGAGGATCGCCCGCCCGCCCCGCGACCGCCGCGCCGCGCTGGCGAAATCGGGAGCGCCGCCCAGACCACTGACCAGGCGCCCAGCGCGCCACTCGATATTCGCCTGCCCGAACAAGTCGATCTCAAGCGCCGAATTGATCGCGAAAAGTCTGTCCGTCGCCGCCAAACCTGCCGCGCCGTGGGTGACCGTGGCGTCGGCGAACACCAAGGCGTCGGCGGCCCAGCCCATGAATTCTTCCGACCCGTAAGCCATGCCGGTGATGTGATCGGCGTCAGCGGCCAGAGCGCCGGCGTCGCTCAAGACGCGATAGCCCGCGGTCACCAGACCCGAACGTACGCGCAGGCGTCTGCGGTCCATCAACTTTGCCAGCGCCGCCGCGGGCGCCCCGCCGATGCCGGTTTGCAGGGCCGCGCCATCGGGAACCAGCCTCGCGATATGGTCGGCGATTAGATCTTGCTCGGCGCTTGCGGCGCCATCGTCGCCCGAGATGTAGGGCAGGTCCGTCTCGACGGCCACGTCGATCGACGCAAACGCGATCGAATATCCCCGCCGGGCGCGTGGCACGTTGGGATTGATAAAGGCCATCCGCCGTTTGGCGCGCGGCCACACCAACGGCGCGAAATCCACGCACGGACCCAGCGAACACTGGCCGTTGTCGTCGGGCGGGCTAACCTGGATGATCGCCAAATCGGGCGGCGCATCGTGAATCAGGGCATGGCTGATCTGCGAATAGGGCAGGGGACGAAGCAAAACCCGACCATGCTCGAAACCCTCACGAAACGCCGGCGCCAGCATAAACACGGTCAGCCGAGCCGTCTCATTCAACATGCTGTAGTCAAACCCATTCATCCCCGGGATAAACCCGCCGAACAGCGAGACGTCCGTCAGCACCTCGGGCGCCGCGGCGAGCACGGCGCGCAGAGCCAAAGGCTCGCCCACGCCGCCTTGGATGTAAGCGGTGAGTC
>JANXWN010000440.1 GCA_025351125.1 Caulobacteraceae bacterium
TCAAGGGCGACGCTTACGCGGTCGTGCGCCCGCGACCGACCTACCACGAGATGCTGAGCCGAGAAAAGCGAGCGCCCTGGCTTTAGAGCCGGCCGGCGTCGGTCTTTTATGGAGCGACGGAGTAACCCCGTTTCGCCAACACCCAGGCTACCGATTGCGCCATTTCCGGATGCTCGATCCGATCGACCATCACGTTCACCCGCAGACCGGCGCCCGACTTTGAGTAACGGGAACAGATTTCGCGGCCAAATGTCCCGCGCATGCTTTGACCCACAACGGCCCGGAACTTAGCCGTTTTGGCGTCGCTGACCGGACGACCGGCGACCGTGAATTGTGCCGCATTGATCTCTTCTGGACGAAGCCGACTACATATCTGGTCATTTTTAACTTCGACGGGCGCCACCGTTTCCATGAGAATCAGCGGATTTGACGCCATGATCACGGTTGCGGTTTTGGCGATGGTTCCGTCGGCGTTTAGCGCGTAGGCGGCGAGAGATTTGCAGGTCCGGTGAGGAAAATTAGGAGAAAAACACTGCAATTCGCCGCGCCCCGCTTGACTGATCGGCAGCGGGAGATTCGAAGCGGCCGCAGATCCGCTCGCGACAAGGGCTCCGAGTATCCAAACTGGTTTCACTACACACAATCCTAAAAAATGCCGTTCCGCCGCGCAAGCGTATCAGACTTGCCAGGGCGCACCAACCGTTGACAACATGCCTACGCTGGCCCGGCCGCGCAGCGCGCCGGCGCGATCCATACCGTAACCCACGAGAAAGCGCGCCGGCGCCTCCCACGCCACAAAGTCCGGTGCGAGCGCTCGCGGCGTCGGCAAGGGCTTTCGGGCGAAGACGGCGGTCGTGACCGCCCGCGCGCCGGCGTTTTTTACGATCTCGATCGCACATTTCAGTGAGACGCCGCTATCGAACACGTCGTCGATAATTAAGGCGTGACGGTTGGTGATCGGCCGCTGCAGGCCGGCGCGCACTTCGCAACGCCCGGCGCCTGTGCGCTCGTCGCCATACGATGAAAGCCACAAGGCGTCGAACCCGCTCGCGTGTCCCAGATTCGTCAAGGCGCGCGTCAAGTCGGCGGCGAACCACAGTCCACCGAGCAGCAGGCTGACGGCAACGGTATCGTTGGGGAGGACGGGCGCTAGGCGTGCCGCTAAGGCGACAACGCGCACGGCAACCTCTTCAGCCGTGAGCAGGACCTCGATATCGCCGTACTGTTCAGCCATGCCCCGGCGCGGACGGTTCCGCGGCCAAACCCAGAGCGCGGTAGGCGTCGGCCGCCGCCGGCCAAGCCTTCACGATGTCGCCTTGCCATACGATCAAACCAATGACCACCAGGGCGACGATCAAAAGGGCGATGATTAAACGTCGTCGTTGAGACGGCGCGCGCTTTGGCGCGGGCGCCGACGGCTTGGGCGCCGCGAACATCGGCGCAGCGGGGAGGGGCGGCGGGCTGAGCTTCATACGCTCTAAATCCGGCTCCGCGGCGAGCGGCGCCACTGGCGGCGCCGGTTCCATGACCCCCGCCATCCACACTTCGCCGCATTCATCGCATTTCACCTGACGACCCGTCGGGCCGACCAAATGATCGTCGACAAAAAAGTCGGTAGCGCAGTTGGGACAGGTCAGTATCATAGGGGCGAATCCGGACGCCCGAGTTTGGGCGACACGAGGTTGCCGATTTTAGCGTCCATGTCCAGAACAGCTGACGCCTTCGCTGATGAAAGTCTCGCCACGGTAGCGCGGTTTGAGGGCGTGTGCCTCGGCGACAGCGACGGCGTGCAACCCAACCCCGTCAGTTTCGCGCTCGCACCCGGTGGCCTGCACCTCCTGACGGGACCAGCGCGATCCGGCAAAACGGCCATAATGAATATTGTTGGCTTGAGCGCTCGACCGCTTACCGGGCGTATCGAATTGTTCGGACGTGACTTGGCGCGAATAAAGCCGCGCGGCTTGCCGCCATTGCGCCGGCGGATCGGTCGGGTGTTTCAGGACCTACGCTTGGACGAAGATTTGAACGTGTTCGACAATGTCGCTTTGGCGGTTCGCGCGACCGGCGCGGCGGCCGATGACAGTCGCCATCGGATCGCCGAAGTTCTCAGGTGGATGGGTTTGGCCGAGCAGATGGCCAAACGCCCAAAGCGGTTGTCGATCCTCGACCAGCGGCGCCTCGCCATCGCGCGGGCGGTGATCAATCGGCCAACCTTGGTCATCGCCGACGAGCCGACCGGCGATCTGGACGAACAAGCGGCGGCAGGACTCATGCGCCGCTTAGTCGACATTCATCGCGTCGGGACAACCGTTCTGGTGGCGAGTCGGCGGCCGAACCTGCTGGGCGGCGCGGAGGCCGCGGTGATTTCGCTGGCGCCTAGTGCGCCGGACGCGGCGGCCGCGTGAGCTTTAACGTCGCCCGATGGCGTCCCGCCCGTCTGGCGCCCCGTTCCACGGGTTGGGGTTTGTGGGCTGGCGTTTCAGCCTTGACCCTGGCCGGCGCCTTGGGCGCCATCCTGGCGCTGGCCGGTGTTCGCTCCATGATCGCGGCGCGTGACCACTGGACGGGGACGATAACGGTGGCGACCGTCGGCGCGGGACTGGAAACCTCCGATGCGGCCGCCGCGCGGATTGAGGACTTACTCGGGCGCCGTCCGGGCGTTGTTAGCGCCACCGTGCAAGACCCGCGGATCGAAGACCCACTCATAGGCAGCTTGATGGGCGTCGCGGGCGAGGGGACGCAAACACCACGCTATCTCGCTGTTCGCCTCATGCCCTCCGCCAACCTCTCCTCGGCCGATCTTGCCGGCGCGCTTAACGCTCAAGGCTTGGCGGCCCGGTTTGACGATCACCGCTCCTGGAGCGCGCCGGTCGAGCGGGCGGCATTGATCGCCGCCGGTGGGACGATCGTTGGCATGGTGGTGATCCTGATTCTGCTCGCGGTGTTGGCGACGCACGCGGCGCGGTTAGGCGT
>JANXWN010000034.1 GCA_025351125.1 Caulobacteraceae bacterium
CCGGCGTAGCTGGTCTGTCCGGTCAGCCCGGCCGGCAACGGACCCAGCAGGAAGATGCGGTTTGAATTCCACAGATAGCGCCGTTCATGCTCGAAAAATCCGCCGACCGTAAAGTTGACGGGGAAGTCGAAATTGGTGGCCGCACGGATTTCCTCCGTGAACACCCGGGTCTGTTCGCTTTGGTAATCCGGCGTTTCGGCGAAGACCGTGGAGTCGTAATTGCCGAACTCGTTGGCCTTGAGCCTGTAGTAACCGCTCACGGAGGTAAAGGTGACGTGCGGCAGCCGGTAGTTCAACGTCATCGAGCCGAGCAAATTTTGCGTCAGCGTATAATACCGACCATCGGCTGGCGCCTGTAAAAAATGGCTGAGAACCGGCGCCGGGACGGTGGCGTCGTTGGAACTAGTCGATGGACAGGCCGCGCCGGTGTCTTCCCAACGCCCGCCCAGGGCGCCGGTGTAGAAGGGGTGCGCGCCGGCACAGCTGGGGAAGCCGTCATTACCGGTCGAAGAATTGTTGTGATAATACGATCCGAGCAATTTGAAGGTGGCGTCGAACTGTTGGATCGGCTTCCACACGAGGGTAAGGCGCTCGACTAATTCCCTGGTCTGCGGGTATTTCTTGTAATTGGCGCCGGCCAGCGCCACCGGCTGGCCGCCGAAGAAGGGATCGGGCACCGGGTCCACCGCCAACGGCTTGGCCTGGTTGGTCACATAACCGCCCTGCATGTCCTCGGCGCGAATGGCGAGGCGAATCGCCAGTGTGTTGGTAAGAGGAATGGATATCGCCGCCTCAATGATCGGATCTTGCGTGGCAAACCCATATGATGCCTTCGCATAGCCGGAGAAGGTCTCGCCCGGGCTCACGCTGTTGATGGCAAGCACTCCGGCGGGGCTGTTCTTGCCGTAGTAGAGCGATTGCGGTCCCTTCAGCACCTGGATGTTCGATTGGTCGAAGAAGCCCATGTCCGCGACGTGGCCGCGGGTTATGGGCACGCCGTCGATCACCACCGACACCGGCGACTCCGAGGCGTAGTCCGGTCCAAACACGCCAATCCCGCGAATGAAGATCGAGGCCCCGGGCGTGCCGCCGCCGGTCCGGGCGATTTGCACGCCCGTCGTAATTGTCGAGAGCTGGATCAGGTCGGTGGTATCGTAGCGATTGATCGTACCGGCGCTGAGAACCTGAGCCGCCACCGGCACGTCCAGCAGGCGTTCTTCCTTCTTTCGAGCGGTGACCGTGACCTCCTCGAATGTCGAGGCCTTTTCGTTCGGCGCCGGCGCGGCGGCCGCGTCCGCCGGAGACGAGATCGACGCGAGCATGGCGACGACCGAGGCGGCGCCAAGCAGGCTTGGGAAAGGCGGGTAAGTGAGTCGAATGGCTAGGGGGTTACGCAACATCGTCTGAATCCTCCCTGTGTGGACCGGCAAATGGCTTGGCGCCCTGCCGTCGGTTCACCCACCCGCGCCGTGGGAGCGAGGGCCGGCCGTTGAACGCTACGTCTCTCCCTTGAGCCTGACCGCTTCAGATCGAACAGACCCAAAGGCCAAATCAAGCCCTACATTTTGTATTCGGGGCTGGTTTCGGATCTAAGACTGAACCGTCCAAACCCCTCCTGCTCCAGCCGGCTGTCCGATCGCGGCGCCGGGATTTTCAAGCTGGCGTATAGTGTAACACGTACTATCTTTCGGACGATAGCGGCGCATGGCGGGATATGCAAGCGCCCGGATTGACGAGCGCCGCCGCAAGCGTCCATTGGGACGGACGCGCAGACCGGCGGAGAGAGCAAGAACGATGGATGACCTGCAAAGACTTGTCGCGATTGAGGACATCCGCCAGTTGAAGGCGCGCTATTTTCGCTGCATGGACACCAAGGACTGGGAGGGGCTGGCCAAGGTCTTCGCGCCTGACGCGGTGTTCGATCTGCGCCAGGTCAGCAGCACGCGACATCCCTTGACGGGGGTGTGGACCCCGCCGTTCGGCGATGACGCGGACGTTCATCGCGGACATGCGGCCGTGCTCGAAATGATCCGCGACGCGGTCTCGCACCTGGTGACCGTCCACCACGGGCATATGAGTGAGATAGAAATTACCGACGAAATCACCGCGCGGGCGATTTGGGCGATGGAGGACGTCATCCTCAACGCCCCGGGCGACAAGGCCCTCTATATGCACGGCATGGGTCACTATCATGACGATTATGTGCGCCTCCCCGCGGGCTGGGCGATCGTCAACACGCGGATCACGCGCCTGTTCCTTGATCGCGGATAGGCCGCCGGACCTGGCGCGAGGGCGGCGTCAGAAGTCGAGCGGCAGGCTGAGGTGGCGCGCGTACATCATGTCGCGATGCGCCAGGAGGATCGGATCTTTGGCGGCCGCGATCACCGGTCCGATCATGTCATAGCTCATCCGCATCCAGTCCGGCATGGGATTAACGGCGTGAGGAAGCGGCTCGAGGGCCATGGAAAACACGGTCCAGTAGATGTCGCAGGCCGTGGGCGTATCGCCGACGAGGTAGGGCGAGCCGTCGATCTTCTGACGGTGTAAACACGCGGCGAGCATGCGGACGATGTCGGCGCAGCGCTCCGGCGCCTCGGCGGGCCCGCCGACGGAGGCGCTGTAACCGGCGCGCATGCGGGCGCTTGCAGTCGTACAGAAATTCGGCGGCTGGATACTTGGAGACGTGATGAACACGCCCGGACTGA
>JANXWN010000056.1 GCA_025351125.1 Caulobacteraceae bacterium
ATCGGCCGACGAGAAGCTTGCTCCAGGCGCGACGGAGTCCGCCAACGTCAATGTCCCGCTGATCAAATTGGAGGTAAAAAGCGGCGCCGGTTGGTCGATCACCACGTTGGTCGCTTGCAGACGAAACACGGTTGCCAAGGCCGGCATGGGCGCGGCGCCCACAACCGCAAGCCCGACGCAAAGCAGCGATAACTTTAATCCCGCGTGTGTCCCTGGCCGAGGCGTCATGGTTGTGTCCTACTCAGAGAGCGCCCACGGACTATCCACGGGTCGCTTTGGCGAACGTTTTCGTCACCGAAATGATTCAAACCCCCAATAGTTCCCCCAATAAGCGAGTGTTTTTGACCGCGCCGCTCTCAGGTAATCTCGAAAATATCATAGACGGGACCGGCTGCGGTTTGTTTGCCAACGCCGATCGCCAGCACGTCGTTGAGCCAGGCGTATTTTTGCGCCCCGCTCTCGAACCGCGCCACCGTGCGCAATGTGTAGTCGTGCTCGGCAAGGCGCTCGCCGCGATTAAACCGCGTCATAGCCTCGGGCGCGGCGTGGAACGCGCCTTGATAGGTCAGGTAGATCGCGGCGCCGTCGTCGGTGGTCAGTAAAATGCGCACGTCGACGAGCATGGCGCCATCGGCGCGGTTGATCACCCAATCGGCGCCGCCGGGTTCGACCTTACCGCGCAGACGTTCACCGTCGAACGTCCCGCCCAATATCGGCGCGATGCGGCGTCTTCCCGCTGGCGTTTGGCCAATCGAGACCATGGCGTCGAAGGCGACATCGAGCTTCAACGTCAAAAGATGGGTCGAAGTGAGGGGGCTCATGATCGGTCTCTGGCGGGGCGGTGAATATTCGATTGCGCGGCGATGATCGTCGACCCAATGTGGCACGTTCGCGCCGCGCAAAACACCGGGGAGACAGATCGATGACGATGGTTGATATCACACGCGGTCGTCCGCGCCCGTCGGTGCAGGAGGTTATCGCCGCCGACGTCGTCGCGGCGCCCCTGGTCATGCGGTCGGAATCGCCGGCGGTCGGGCTCGGCGACGACGACATTTCCGTCGAGCGTTATTTTTCTAAAGACTGGCATGACCGTGAAGTCGAGGCGATCTGGCGTCGGACGTGGCAACTGGCCTGCCGGCTGGAGGAGCTGCCCAATGTCGGAGATCATATCGTCTACGAGATTGTTCACGATTCGCTGATCGTGGTGCGCACCGGCCCCGATGAGATTAGGGCCTACGTCAATTCATGCCTGCACCGCGGAACGCAGTTGCGGACCGAGGGCGGCTGCGTCACGAAGTTTCGCTGCCCTTTCCACGGCTTCACGTGGGACCTGGCCGGCAGTCTGGTCGTCGTTCCCGGCGAATGGGATTTTCCCCACCTCGACAAAGCGAAATTCGACTTGCCGCAGGCCAAGGTCGGCATTTGGGCCGGCTTTGTGTTTATCAACTTCGACCCCGCCTGCGAACCGCTCGACAGTTATCTCGAGATATTGCCTCGGCATTTCGCCGACTTCGCCCTGGAGGACCGCTACAAAGCCATCCACGTCGCAAAGATCATGCCGTGCAATTGGAAGCTCGCCATGGAAGCCTTCATCGAAGCCTATCATGTGCCGGTCGCCCACGGCCAGGTACTGGCGTATTACGGGGACGAGAACACGCAATACGACGTCTATCCCGGTGTACGGCACGTAAGCCGGATGATCAGCGTGCAGGGCGTACCCAGTCCGTCGGTCTCCCACCTCACGCCGGAGACGACTATCAGCCACATGCGCCGCGATGTTCCATTTTACGGCGGAAAGCCGATCGATATCGGTCCGGGTATGACCGCCCGCGCCGGGCTGGCGGAGCGGGCGCGTGAAAAGATCGGTCGCTCCTCGGGTCGGGACATGTCGGGGGTATCCGACAGCGAGGCCTTGGATTTGATCGAGTATATGCTGTTTCCCAACATGGTGCCCTGGGGTGGCCAATCCTTGCCGATCTGCTATCGCTTTCGCCCGCACGGCGACAACCCCGAGCGATCGATCATGGAAATCATGTTCCTGTTCGCCAAAGCGCCTGACGGCAGTCATCCGGAGCCGGCGAAAATAACGTGGTTGAGCGAGGACGAACCGTGGTCCAACGCCCGGGAAATGGGCTCCGCCGCCATGGTGGCGGACCAAGACACCGACAATCTAAAGCGTATTCAGCGCGGGCTAAGAGCGAGTAAAAAACCCGGGGTCACCTTGGCGCGGTATCAGGAGAGCCGGATCAGGCATTTTCATGAAACCCTGGACGCCTATATGGCGCGCGAAGCGGCCGTCGGTCGACACGGGGCGCCCGCTGATCGGAATACCTAAATCCGACGTCCGGCTCTTCGGTTTCTTCGGCAAGTCGATCACCCGGAGCCGTTCGCTCAAACCGCTATTAATGTATGGCGGATGCCGGACCCGATTGAATGTCGGCGTCCCTCGGCATGGCATGGCCCGCTTGCATGGCCTTCAGAGGATCGACGCCGCGACTGTTACGATCCCGTTCTTGCTGCGCGGCGTCGTGGTCGAAACCCGCGCGTTTGGCGGGATTGATGCCGTCGAGCGCGGGCGCGCGGTCGACATGCACGCCGAACCGTTCGTTGCAATGCGCGCGCTCCACACTGCTAAGGCCGACCGCCGAGGCGTTGGCGCAGCCGACCAAGGTGCCGCGCAGGCCCGAGCCTCCGCTGGGAATCGCGCCATATGGGTAGGGATTGAGTCCGCTTAACCGCGAGCCGGGCGCCGCGAAGGCCGCCCCGGCCAACGCGGCGGCGCTGTTTGGTCCGCCGGCCGGCAAGGTGGGCGCCATCGGCAGGGTCGGCACGCCGGCCGGAGCGTCCTTTTCAGGTTTGTGGATATTCAACTTTGTCGTTTTGAGAGTCGGTGACGGCGAAGGGCTGATCTGCGTCGTCGGTGTCGGCGGGGCTGGAGCGGCCGGCGTCGGCGGCATGATCGGCGCGATGTGGGCCGGGGTCAGCGTCGGCGTCGGCAAGGCCGATATCGTGGGCGGGACAGGCTTGGGCGGTAGAGGCTTTGGCGGCAGCAAGGTAACCTTGATCGGCGGCGCGGGTTTAGGGGGCGCCGGTTTTGGCGGTTCGGGTTTCGGCGGTTCAGGCTTGGGCGGCGTGGGAACCGGAATCGGCGCGGGTTCCGGCTTGACCTCGACCTTCCGCGGAACGACCTTTGGGGGAATAATCACCTCCGGCGGCGGCGGCGGGATGCGCGGCATGGGCAGGATCGTGACGTCCATTGGCTGAGCGGTTATGTCCGGCTCGGGATAGGGCGGCGGTTCGCGCGTGACCAGAAAGGTCAACACGAGCACATGCAAAACTGTCGAAGCGGCGCCGGCCATCACTTTGCGGCGGTGGGACTTGGGGTCGGTCAAACGGTCTCCAGATCGCAACGACACGCGCGGCAAGACACCCGCCACCGCCGGACGGCGGGTTCGCAACCTATTTTGCGCGGTCACTTGTCGGCGGTCAGGGCCTTGACGGCAAGGGGTCCGGCGGTTAGGAAGCGCCCTCTTTGTTAAATCGGCTGTGCCTAAGAGAGAGATCTTGGCGGCAGACGCGGTTTGCAAGGCGAACCTAAACCGACGGCGGCGACGCTGCCGGCCTTAGGCATTGCGGCCCCTCGGTTTTCCGTGCGGGCCATTCGTTTTTGCGAGCTACGCGTTCGTTCGCCTCTTCGGGGGTCAGGGCGAGCTGGTCTTTGACATGGTCTGGCGCACGCGGGCTCTCGAGCCTTTAGAGGATTTGATAGAGCGATATGGATCGTCAGAACATCCGCATTCGGCTCAAGGCCTTCGATCATCGCGTGCTGGATCATTCCACCCGCGAAATCGTCAACACGGCCAAGCGCACCGGCGCCACCGTGCGGGGACCGATACCGCTCCCTACCTTGATCGAACGTTTCACCGTCAACCGTTCACCGCACATCGATAAGAAGTCGCGCGAGCAGTTTGAAATCCGCACGCACAAGCGCGTGCTCGATATCGTCGACCCCACTCCGCAGACCGTGGACGCGCTGATGAAGCTCGACCTGTCCGCCGGCGTGGACGTCGAGATTAAGCTTTAGGGGCAGGCCGATGCGAACCGGCGTTATCGCCAAGAAGCTGGGTATGACCCGTCTCTTCGATGAGGCCGGAACCCACGTGCCCGTGACCGTCCTCAGCCTCGACGGCTGCCAGGTCACCGCGCAACGCACATTGGAGCGCGACGGTTATGTCGCCCTGCAATTGGGCGCCGGCGCAAAAAAGGCTAAAAACACCAGCAAGGCCATGCGCGGCCACTTCGCCAAGGGCTTGGTCGAACCCAAGCGCCATCTGGCCGAATTCCGCGTCTCCGAAGACAATCTGATCGATGTCGGCGCGGAATTTACCGCCGATCATTACCTCGCCGGTCAAAAGGTCGATGTCTCGGCCATGACGGTCGGTAAGGGCTTTGCCGGCGCCATGAAGCGTTGGAATTTCGGCGGGATGCGCGCCACCCACGGCGTTTCGGTGTCGCACCGGGCGCACGGCTCGACCGGTCAACGCCAGGACCCGGGCAAGGTGTTCAAAGGCAAAAAAATGGCCGGCCATATGGGCCAGGACAACATCACCACCCTCAACCTGACCATTTTTCGCGTCGACGTCGAACGCGGCTTGATTCTGATCAAGGGCGCCGTCCCAGGCACCGAGGGTACGTTCGTCAGAATTCGTGACGCGATCAAGCGCGCGGCGCCGACCGACACGCCGCGTCCCGGCGCGATCAAATCAAACGGCAAGTCCGCCGCTTCGGCGCCCGCCGATGCGCCGGTCGCCGACGTTGCTGCCGAAGTAACGCCTGAAATCGGGGGCGACGACGCATGAAAATTTCCATGATCAAACTGGGCGGCGCAGCCGGCGATGCGCTCGAACTGCCCGATGATATTTTCGGCATTACCGACATTCGCGGCGATATTCTGCAGCGGTGCGTCACTTGGCAATTGGCTAAGCGTCGCGCCGGAACGCACAAAATCCAAGTGCGTAACGAGGTCTCGCGCACCGGTAAGAAGATGTACAAGCAAAAGGGCACCGGCGGCGCCCGTCACGGCTCGCGTCGCGCGGCCCAATTCGTCGGCGGCGCCAAGGCGCACGGACCGGTGGTCCGCAGTCACGCTTTCGACCTTCCGAAAAAGGTGCGGGCCATGGCGTTGCGCCACGCCCTGTCGTCGAAGGTTCAGGCCGGAACGCTGGTGATCCTCGATGACGCCAGTTT
>JANXWN010000071.1 GCA_025351125.1 Caulobacteraceae bacterium
ATGCTGCGCCAGATATGGCGCGGCCGCACGTCGGTTTTGGTCGGCGCCAAATCGCGCCGGAAATGCCCGCTTAAAAAGCCCCACGCCACATAGATCAAGCCGTTGATCGCCAGGGTCCAAGCGAGGAAGAAATGCCAGCGGCGCCCGGTGCCTAAATCTTGCTCATTGGGCAAGGTCGACCAGCGTGGAAAGCCCCGCGGCGTCTGCTGGCCCGCGGCGTTTTTGGACACGCCCAGTACGCCGGTGGTGTTAAACTCGATGCCGCCGATGCGTAGAACGCCTTGCGGTTTTTCTTCGGCGCCCTTAGCGGCCAGTTCGAGCCACGGCCTATCGGCGTCGGCGCCGTATTGTCCGATATAGAGGCGCGGATGCGCGTTGAAAATCTGCAGCCCGCTCATCAACAAAAGGCTGATGGCCAGTACATTGACCCAATGGGTGATCCGCACCACGAGGGTGTGGCGATAGATCACTTCACGTTTAGGCCTTTGCACGGGCGTCACCGGAAGCGCCGTCGGATCGAGGGTGGTCGAGAGGCTCATGCCGTCGGGCTCCTGCGCGGCTCAAATGGGCTGAGGATCACGACCCCCACGCAACGCGGGAACCGTGATCTTGTCAATCTATCCAAACTTTGTGGCTTCGGGGTTGAATGCTTTAGTGGGGCGCCATGGCGTCGGACTTCATCGCATCGCCCTTCATGGCGTCGTGCTTCATCGCGCCGTGCGCCATGGCGTCGTGTTTGTGGTGCGCGCGCATGTGGTGGGCCTTCATCTTGCCGGACGCCATATGATCGGACGCCATCGGGGCGGCGGCCATGTGATCGCTTGCCATGGCGTCGTCCGCCGCAAAGGCCGCGCCGGCGCTTGCCAAGACCGCGGTGACGGCCACGGCGCTGATGACATAAGTCAATTTGGAAATCATGGGAGGTTGTCCTTAGGGTTTAGTCGAAAAAGGCGAATGTCGTCCGGTCGCCCGTTTGCCGGTCTAAAGCCGAGCGGCGGCCAGGATCGGGCCGCCTCCGGGGCTTTGGATGAGGATGGCCGTGCGCCAAGCCGCGTCGGCGCCGGGCGGTAGGGCGAGGCGCACCGCGGCGCCGCCCCAGCCGCCGAGGCGAACCAATTGCTTGACGACATTGCGGTGCGGAAGCGTCTTGCCGCCGTTTTCGCCGCGTTTGATCGGGACCAGCACGGTGCGTGGATCGTACCGGACGAGCCAAACATCGGCGACATTCGCTGGCGGCGCGGCCGCCGAGACGCCGACCGACGTGTCGCCCAACGTCACGACCGGTCCTTGGTTCCCACGCTCGCCGGCGGCGATCAAGCCGCGTAGTTCACGCGGATCGACGCCGACGCCGTCTTTGCGTCCATTGATCACCACCTGGGGCGTAAAAACGTTGCCGTGGCCAAATCCGCGCGCATACTCCCATTGGCGGTCCGTAAAGCGCGTCGAGGCGAAGGTATCTTTCCAGCCAAGCTGATCCCAGTAAGTCACGCCGAAACTCAAAGCGAGGATGTCGGGGCGATCAACAAGCGCCAGCACGTTGGCGTTAGCCGGGGGACATGATGAGCAACCCTGGCTTTGGAACAATTCCAGCACCAGTGGATGGGACGCATCGGCGGCTGGAGCCGAAGAGCCTACGCCGACAAGGCTCAACCCAAGGATGGCGGCGACGGCGCGGGGTTTGACTGAGAAGCGGATCATGCCGGGTGTTTCGCGTCGGTCCCCCATTTGGTTACAGCTCACGCAACCGTGATTCCACCGCCCTGATATCGTCAAATCCGTGTCACTTAATGCCGTTAGGTCAATCGTGCGGCTGTCGTCCGCGTTTCAGTCAAGGAGGCCCATCGTGTCCCATATGATCAGCGTCGAACCTCTAGCCGACGGGTGGGCGGTGCGTCATGGCGACATTGAAAATCCGCAAGTTTTTACCAGCGGGGCGAAAGCGGAAACCGCCGCCAGAAATCTTGGCGCTCGGCTCGCCGATGCCGGCGACGCCGCGGAGGTGCAAATTATTCTACGGGACGGCAGCGTGGCGGGTCGCATCGTTTGCCGCGCGTCGGCTTAAGACACAACGACGGTGCAATCGGTAGAGTGAGCGGTTGGGACACATCGACGCGGTCGCGTAAGTCTAATGCAGCAGCTTTAGGCCCACGATAACGGCCACGAGGACGGCCGCAACGATAGCGGCCACCAGCCATATTCGTTGCTCGATCACCGGCACGATGGTCGGCCCGAAGCGCTTGACCAAACCGGCGACGCCGAAAAAACGCGCGCTGCGTGTGACCGTTGACGCCGCAACGAACTTCCACAGCGTAAAATGGGCGAGCCCCGATGCGATAGTCAGCAATTTGTAGGGCACCGGCAGCAGGCCCTGAATCAAAATTACGCCAACGCCCCACTTATGGAAATCGGCCCGAAGCGCGGTTTCCGCGCCGGCCAATCCAAAGAAATCCAACAGCCAATGAGCCACGGGCGCTAGGCCGTAGCCTATGGCGTACCCTCCGACCCCGCCGACGACCGAGCACCCCGCGCAAATTGCCGCGTATCGCCAAGCCCGTTCCGGCTTGGCCAAAACCATGGGGATCAACAACACGTCGGGAGGAATCGGGAAAAATGCGCTCTCCGCCAGGGCGATACCGGCCAAGGCCCATTGTGCGTGGCGCGCGCCCGACAATCGCATCACCCCCGCATATAGGCCTCGCAGCATTCTCAATTCCAAAAATAGCGACGGGAAACCCGCGCCCGCGTCGTAGCTATCAGCGCGCGCGCCCTTCCGCAAAGGGC
>JANXWN010000089.1 GCA_025351125.1 Caulobacteraceae bacterium
CGGTATCTATGCGTCGGGAGTCATGAAGTGGGGGGCCCTCGAACTGCTAGCCTTTGGCGTCATCCTGAGCATTCTGGGCGATCTGCACCGAGCGCTTGGGGCCGAGGCGGTGATCCATCCAATGCCCGACAAAGCCGCCGACTACGCCCAGAATGCTCAGGATGACGCCAAAGGCTAGCAGTTCGAGGGCCCCCCACTTCATGACTCCCGACGCATAGATACCGCCGAAGATCAGGATCGCCGTCATGCCGTCGACATAGAACATCCGCGAGACCAGAAACGTCGCCGCGTCGCGGAATTCGCGCACCGTTTTGATCATGCCCCACAGATCGGCCGCGCCGCCCTTAAACGCGGTCACAACCGGAATGCCGGTCTTTGGCGCGTCGGGGGTGAAGAAAAAGAACGGCACTGCGCAGAGGGCGAATACAGCGGCGGACATCAGGGCGACGACCCTTTCCGGTTCATGCAAGGCGCGCGACAGGCCAAACAGCGGAGCATGCGGCAGCCACGCCCAGCTCGCGGTTGACGGCAGGCCCGGCAGGGCGAAGGCCCAGGCGGTGAAGCCCAAGGCCAATACGCTAAAGCCGTTGCCGAGCGAAAGCGCCAGCCCGGACGCCTTGTGCGCGGTTGAAAATCCGGCGGCGCGGATCAGCAAAGAATTGTGGAACACCTCCGAATAGGTGAAGAGGACGCCGATAAAGTAGGCGATCAGGAGGGTCACGCCGACACTCAAGCCCGCCCCGTCCGCCCGGGTGAACCACAGCGACGCGATCAAGGGAACCATGAGAACGGTGATCAGCGCCAGCCAAAATTTGCGCCCGCCTAGCTTGTCGATCGAGGCGCCGAGCAACGGGGCGGTCAGCGCTACGGTCCAGCCGGTAAACTGCTGCATCTGCGAGACCAGCACCTGACCCTTGACCGGATCGCCGACCACGGTCCGCGCCAGGTAGGGCATGAAGATGTAGATGGTGATCAGAATCACGAACGGGGTGCGGCCACCTTCGAACAGGGCCCAGCACGCCGCGCCCAAACTCAATTTGGCTTTCGGATCGTAGGCCGGCGCGGTGAGGGGGACGGGGCTCCCGTCGGGCGGCAAAATCGCTTCGCTCACACGTATCCTCCGAACGCCGGGGCTTTGTTGTCGCGACGCCCGTGTCGCCGGGCACGTTAGCGAGGTTTGAGAGAAAGTCAGCCGAAACTTGAGCTAATCAGGCACGCGATAGGGGCTATCAATCCAGCAACCACACCCGCATTCGCGCCATAAATGGCCCGTCCATTAGCGCATCAAACCTCCGCGCCGCCGCCCAGTCATAGGCGACTGCCGCCCGCTCTCGGCGTTTTTCGTCGGGTTCGTCGGCGAACCGCGGGATGATGTGAGTGTGCAGCGACGGATCGACGTTGCCGAGCGTCTCGTAATTGATCCGATAGGCCGTCGTGGTCGCCATGACCGCGTCGCCGGCGCGATACATGTCAAGCGCATAGCGGACCCGATCGGCCTGCCTCAAAGCGTTCGGGCTTCCGATAATCGGATCGGCCAACAGAACACAATAACCCGCCACCGGTTGAACCTCGCCGACCACCAGCCAACCGGACGCCATGCGAGCGATCAGCCGGGGGTTTTGGCCCCGTCGGGCTGCTTCAATCTGTTGCGCGATCGTTTCAATCAAACAGGATACTCGCTCCAATGGCCGTCGCGTGTCGAGGAGCGAAACGAGCAGTCTCGACGCGGGTGGCGCGCGTCGAAAACCTTATAGCCCCGGGAGTTTCAACTTGGTTTCGGCGTGGCGCGAGATCACTACGGTTTGATTCCCCGTCAGGCTGGTGATTCGGGCGGATTCGGCGGCGGCGTTGACCGGGGTCGCGGTGGCCGCCCCTGGATCGGACGCGATGCCGGGGTCCGCCGCCGGCTTGTCCTTGCGCCAAAACATCACCCAATTGGCGAAACCCTTGTCCTTATGGGCTAGAGCCCCGAAGTCGTCGTCAACCACGTAGCGGATCAAAGGGTCGGCGCGATCGGCCCCGGCTTTGGAGGCCAAAAGCTTTTCGCCGTCGTCGCGCGCATCGTTGGCGCGTTGCCCCATCAGGGCCTGACGCGCCGCGCTTTCGGGCTGTAATTCCTGGGGTCGCGGCTGACCGGGCGCGGGCGGCCGAAGGGCATAGTCGGGGGGCAGCACCAGCGGCGCTTTGGTCACCACACGGAATTCGTCCGGCGACACCTTGCCTAGACCCAAGGCGTGCGACGCCGACTGGCAACCAGCGACACCCACGCCGGCGCATAGCGCGACCGCTGTAAAAACCCGGTTTATTCTCATCGCTGTCGATTCCTTCACGGTGGTGGGCCGTCGCGCCTGATTTAGCCTATTCGCAACGGGGACGCCAACTCAGCCTTTACGCCCCTTCGCGGGGTCGGGCGTCAAAAAACTCTCGATCATCAACAGGACGATTCCGACGGAAATCGCACTATCGGCCAGATTAAATATCCACGGAAAATGCAGCGCCTGCGCGTCGACAAAATCGACCACCGCGCCACGCGTGATGCGATCCAACAGATTTCCAACCGCGCCGCCCATGATCATGCCTAGCGTTAGGGCCGTGAACAGCCGCTGCGATCGCTGCGCCCAAACCGCCAACCCGATCGTTACGGCCAGCGAAAACGTTGCCAGGACCCAGCGCGTCCATGGCGCCTGACTTTGCAGAAACCCGAAGCTGATGCCGTTGTTGGCCACGACCGTCACATTGAACGGGCCCCAGACGGGGATCGACGTGCCCGGCGACATATGCAGGACGCCAACCAACCATTGCTTGCTCAATTGATCAACAACGACGACGAGCGCCGCTAAGGCGTAGGCCGCCATGGCGCGACGCGAGAGGGCCGTCATGACCGCCGCGCGTCCCAAGCCGCCACGGCGTCGGCGTCGCGTAAGGACAGCTCCGGATAACGCGGATCGGACCCGATTTCGGGCAATATCCGCCAGGAACGGGCGCACTTTTGACCAACCGCCCTGAGCGGCGCGACAGCGATATCGGCGATCCCCTCCAGGCGGAAAGCATCCGCCGGGCCGACGCCCTCTACCAGAGTGGCTTGACTGGTGCGGAACACTTCCGCCGCATCGAGCTCCTCGAAGGCGGCGATCAGATCAGGCTGGGCGATGTACACGACCGGCGCCGCTTCTAACGCCGCGCCCATCCGCTTTTCGCGCCGTTCGACTTCCAACGCGCCGGTGACAACGCGGGTAACGCGCTCGATCTTGTCCCACCGCGCCGCTTGCGGGTCGTCGCGCCAAGCAGGGGGCGTTTGGGGCATGACGCGCGCGCTGTTGCAACCACCGTTCGGGAATCGCGCGCTCCAGGCTTCTTCCATCGTGAACGGGATGAGAGGCGCCAGCCATATGGTCAGGCGATCGAACACCGCGTCCATCACCGTGCGACAGGCGCGGCGGCGAGTCGAATCGAGGCGGTCGCAGTAAAGCGCATCACGGCGGATATCGAAAAACAGCGCCGACAGGTCGTTGGAACAGAATTCCGCTAAGGGCCGCACCACATCGGAAAAAGCGTAACGCCCGTAGGCGTCGCGGGTATTTTGATCGAGCTGCCACAGCCGATGCAGAACATAACGCTCCAGCGGGGGCATATCCGCCAGGTCGACACGTTCGGCATCCGCAAAACCGTCCAGAGCGCCCAGCAGATAGCGCAGGGTGTTACGCAGCTTGCGGTAGGCGTCGATGGTGGTCTGCAGGATGGTCGGGCCAATCCGCTGATCTTCGGCATAGTCGACCAGCGCGGTCCACAGCCGCAAGATTTCCGCGCCGTTCTGGCGCGTGATGTCCTGCGGCTCGACGCTGTTGCCGGCCGATTTGGACATTTTCTCTCCCTTTTCATCGAGAGTGAAGCCGTGGGTCATGATCGCGTTGTACGGTGCGCGACCGCGCGTGCCGCACGCCTCCAAGAGCGACGACTGAAACCAGCCGCGATGCTGGTCGGAGCCTTCCGAGTAAAGATCGGCGGGCCAGTGGCTGTTCGCGCGGCCTTCGAGTGTAAAGGCGTGGGTCGAGCCGGAATCGAACCAAACGTCGAGGATGTCGTCGATCTTTTCGTACCCCTCCGAATCCAAGTTCCCCAGGAAATCGCTCGCCGGGCGGGTAAACCAAGCGTCGGCCCCCTCTTGGCCGATAAGATCGATAATGCGGGCGTTCACCGCCGGATCGGCTAGCGGCGCGCCCGTCGCCTTGTCGACGAAGATCGCGAGCGGCGATCCCCAGGCGCGTTGCCGACTCACGAGCCAATCGGGACGGCTTTCCACCATGGCGCGAATGCGATTGCGTCCGCTTTCAGGATAAAACGCCGTGGCGTCGATGGCGGCCAGAGCGGTTTGCCGCAAGGTCTTGCCGCCGTGCGCCGCGCCCGCGATCGGCGCGTCCAGGCGGATGAACCATTGCGGCGTATTGCGAAAAATCACCGGCGCCTTTGAACGCCACGAGTGCGGATAGCTGTGCTCCAGCCGTCCGCGCGCGAGCAAATTTCCCGCCTCGATCAATTTATCGATCACCGCGCTATTGGCGGGACCAAACTTGCCCGATTTTTTGCCTTCGGTTTCAAGAACCTTGAGCCCACCGAACAGGGGGACGTCGGCGAAATAGGCCCCTTCGCTGTCGACGGTTTCGGGGATGTCGCGATGTCCGTGCGCCAACCACACCGCATAATCGTCGGCGCCGTGACCCGGCGCGGTGTGCACGAAGCCCGTACCGGCATCGTCGGTGACGTGGTCGCCGGCGAGCAACGGAACCAGAAATCCATAACCGGGATCGAGTCCGGCGAGAGGATGGGCGGCGATAACGCCACGCATGTCGGCCGAGTCGAGTCTGGTCCACGCGGCGATCTTCGCGGCGGCGAAAACTTGGTCGGCGAGCGCTTCGGCAAGGATTAGCCTGTCGCCCGGCGCGGCCCACGGCGCGAATGGCAGATCGGTTTCGAGCGCCCGCACTTCATAGACGGCGTAGGCGATCTTGGGATTGAACGCGATGGCCCGATTGGCCGGGATGGTCCACGGGGTGGTAGTCCAGACCACCACCGCCGCATTCGTCATGTTGCGCGGTCCACCCGTCACCGGAAACCTCACCCACACGGTCGGCGAGACGTGGTCTTGATACTCTACCTCGGCGTCGGCCAGCGCCGTGCGCTCGACCGGGCTCCACATCACCGGCTTGGAGCCGCGATAGACTTGGCCGGAGGCGACGAATTTGTGGAATTCGGCGACGATGGCCGCTTCCGAGCCAAAATCCATGGTGGCGTAGCGGTTGGTGAAGTCGCCCAGGACGCCGAGGCGCTGAAATTCCTTGGATTGCTCGGTGATCCAATTGGCGGCGTAGAGGCGGCAGCGGGCGCGAAACTCCGCTTTCGACACCTCATCTTTGCGGCGACCTTCCTTGCGGAAACCCTCTTCGATCTTCCATTCGATGGGCAGGCCGTGACAGTCCCACCCGGGCACGTAATCGACGTCGAGGCCCAACGCGAACCGCGAACGAACCACGAAATCCTTGAGCAATTTATCGAGCGCGTGGCCAATGTGAATCGCGCCGTTGGCATAGGGCGGTCCGTCGTGCAGAACATACAGCGGAGAGCCCGCCGCCTGCCGCGCCGCGCGGGTTTGAGCGTAGAGATCGCCCCACGCTTCGAGAATTTTGGGTTCGAGTTGCGGCAGCCCCCCGCGCATGGGGAAATCGGTTTTGGGGAGAAAGATAGTTTCGCGATAATCGCGAGTCGCGGTTTGGGGGTTATCGGCCATCTTGGGTTCCAGTCGGGTCACGGCAAGCAAAAAGGGCGTCCCGGCGCGCGCGGGACCCCTCGGAGTCCGGGCACGTCACGCCGGGCGCTTAATTCGCCGATCGCTGCGTATGTCCAACATGGCGCGGATGTAGCAGAGACCGGCCGGCGCCGCCAGACTCGACACCTACAAACCCAACTGAACCCGGATTGCGCGTTCGACCGCCACCACATCCGTCGGCGACAATCGCCCGACGAAACCCTAGAGCCGCAGTTTGGAGGCGGTGACCTGGTTAATCCATGTGACGGGAAGCGCGATGGCGCCAGCTTGGTATATGATCGGCGCGACCACCGTCGCGCAGGTCGCGCTCATGTTGATGCGCGAAAGCGCGCCGAGAAAGACGGTCGATTTTTATGGCGGGGCGACGGCGGCCGCTCTCGTTTAAGACGCTACGTCACCACACAATCTGTGTTTGGCGACAATGAGGGTAAATGAAAGGCCGACAGCCGGGGCGGCCATCAGAACGGGCCGAAAACTCGGGGTGAAACCTTTCACCAAAGGCCGAAAATATCCCGCGCCCGGCGCGCGTCGATGCGGATTTGGTCGACCATCAAGGCGATGCTGCCGAACTTTTCTTCCGGACGCAAAAAGGCGATCAGGTCGGTTTCGATGGTTTCGCCATAGATGTCTTCGTCGAAGTCAAACAGCCAGACCTCCAAGCGCGGGTCGACCTCGCCGGTGGTCGGGTTGACGCCGATATTGGCGACGCCGGGCATTTCGCGACCGTCCTTTAAGCGCGTTCGTGTGGCGTAGACGCCGAAAACCGGCGCGACATAGTCCCCGAGATTAACGTTGGCGGTGGGAAAACCAAGAGTTCGGCCCAACTGACGGCCTTTTTGCACGACCCCTTCGATGGCGAACGGGCGGCCCAAAATCGCCGACGCGGTCTCCGGGTGGCCGCGCCGCAAAGCCTCGCGGGCGGCGGACGAGGATATCTTCCCATCCCGATTCTCGACCGATGAAGCCACCGAGACGCCGAAGCCAAATTCGACGCCGAAATCTTGCATCCCCTTGGGGTTGCCCGAGCGGCCCTTGCCGAACGTGATGTCGAAGCCGACGGCGACGTGACGCACGCCCAAACCGGCCACTAACACGTGGCTGACGAAATCGTGGTCGGTAAAATTAGCCATCTCCACCCCGAACGGTAGGAGGTAGAGCTTGTCGGCGCCGAGGCGCTCGACCGTGCGCGCCAGTTGGTGCGCGTTGGACAGGCGAAACGGCGGCGCGTCCGGCTCGAAGTGCATGCGGGCGTGCGGTTCGAAGCTGATCACGCCCAGCGGAGCGCCCAGAGTCTTGGCCGCCTCGGCGGCGTCGGCGATAACTTGTTGGTGCCCTAAATGCACGCCGTCGAAATTACCCAAAGCAACCGCCGCGCCCCTGTCCGCGTCGGCGAGGTTTTTCCAGCCGTGAAGAATTTTCATGGCGTCGTTCTAACGGCTTATTTTCGTTTGGCGAGAGGCGTCACCACACCAATGTTTTGATCGCCAGCCCTTCGCCGCTTAGCCAGCGGTCGACGGCGACGCGGTCGAGATGTCCGGCCGGGTCGACGGCGCGGACGCGATCGATACCGTCGGCCACAAACAAAGTCTCGATACCCTGCGCGCGGGCGCCCAGGATGTCGGTCGCCAACGCGTCGCCGACGGCCAGCACGCGGCGGCGATCAAGCGGCGCATTTAGCGCGCCCGCCGCGGCCGCAAACGCCAGATCATAAATTGGCGGGTGCGGTTTTCCAGCCATGATCGCGACGCCGCCGAGGCTCTCATAAAACGCCGCCAGAGCGCCGCCGCAATAGATCAGTTTATCGCCCCGCTGCACCACCAAATCGGGATTTGCACAAACCATGCTCAGTCCGCGCGCCGCGGCGACCTCGAAATCGGCGCGATAGTCCTCCGGCGTTTCGACTTCGTCGTCATTGGGGCCGGTACAGGCTATAAACGCGGCGTGATCGAGATCGCAAAAGGTCAGGCCCAACCCCTGGTACAAGGGCCCATGACGATCCGGGCCGATGTTCCACGCCGGCCCTGGCGCGCGGGCGGCCAGCAACAGGCGCGTGGCGTCGCCGGAGGTGACAAACGATGTCCACGCCTCGCGCGGCACGCCCAGCGCGTCCAACTGATGCACGACATCCGCCGCCGGTCGCGGGGAATTTGAGATCAGCACGACCGGCCCCCGCTCGTCTCGCCACCGCGCGAGCGCCGCGCACGCCGCCGGAAACGCTTCCCGCCCATTGTGTATCACCCCCCAGACGTCGGAGAGCAAAACGTCGTAGCGATCGGTGACGTCCGAGAGGCCTGAGATAATTGTAACGGTCATGCGGCGGGCGGTAGGGGAGGACGGCGTGATCGTCAATCAGCGATAAAGGCTCGTCTGCTACCGCGTCGGGACCGGATGTTCGCCCCGATAGTC
>JANXWN010000117.1 GCA_025351125.1 Caulobacteraceae bacterium
GCTCAAGGCCGGCTTTCGCCACGGCGACAACGCCGCCATGGCCGTGATCGAATTTGTCGAGCGCGACGTCGCCGCCAAGGGTCTGGACAGCGGCGTGTTGGCGAGCGCGGATTAGCGACCTACCTCCGCTTCTCCTAGCGCTGAAAAATATCGTTTAGACCGAGGCGATCGCGCTTGCCGCGTCGAATCCCCTTGGCGGTTTGATCCTGACCAGCGATAGGTTAGCGCGACATCGGATTTCACATTAGGGAAATGACACCATGAAGGCGGCGGTTTTGCGGGAGGTGCGGACGCCCCTTCAGATCGAAAATGTCCAGATCAGCAAGCCGGGACCCCATGAGGTTCTGATCCGCACGGTGGCCGCCGGCGTGTGCCACTCCGACCTGCATTTTATCGAAGGCTCCTACCCCCATCCGCTGCCGGCCGTGCTCGGCCACGAAAGCGCCGGCATCGTCGAGCAAATCGGCTCGGAAGTGCGCACGGTCAAGGTGGGCGATCACGTGATCACCTGCCTTTCCGCCTATTGCGGCCATTGCGAGTCGTGTCTCACCGGCAGGATGAGCCTGTGTGTCAGCACCGACACCCGCCGCGACAAGGACGCCGAACCCCGCCTGGCGCAGTCGACCGGACCGATGATGCAATATCTCAACCTGTCGAGCTTTGCCGAACAGATGTTGATTCATGAACACGCCTGCGTCGCGATCCGCAAGGATATGCCGCTGGACCGCGCCGCCCTGATCGGTTGCGGCGTCCTCACCGGCGTGTGCGCGGTGTTCCACACCTCCAACGTGCGACCGGGCGACAGCGTGGCCGTCATTGGCTGCGGCGGCGTCGGACTGGCGGCGATTAATGGCGCGGCGATCGCGGGGGCGGGCCGGATTATCGCCGTGGATATGTCGCCGGGCAAGGACAACCTGGCCAAGCAGTTCGGGGCCACCGATTTTGTTTGCGCGGCGAATGGGGACGCAGTCAAAGCGGTGATCGATATGACCGACGGCGGCGTGCAGCATAGTTTCGAAGCGGTCGGTCTCAAGGTGACGACCGAACAGGCGTTCGGCATGTTGCGCCGCGGCGGCACGTGCAACGTCATCGGCATGATCCCGATCGGTCAGAGCATCGAAATTCCGGGGTATCTATTCCTCGGCGAGAAAAAGCTGCAGGGCTCGCTGATGGGCTCCAACCATTTCCCGGTCGACATGCCGCGGCTGGTCGATATGTACTTGGCCGGGAAACTCAAGCTCGACGAAATGATTTCCCGCCGCATCAAACTCGAAGAGGTCAACGAGGCCTTCACCGAGATGAAAACCGGTCAGATCGCCCGCTCGGTGATCATGTTCGACGCCTAAGATCGCCAGATACCCCCCTTTATGGGGCGGGGCATTGCCGGTGAAACCGCAAGGCGGGTGGGACGCCGACGTCGCCTCGCATCTCACCTCCCCACCCCGGTCGCTGACGCGACTCGCCCTCCCCATAAAGGGGAGGGAGGCGTTTTGTGTCCGCGCCTTAGTCCCGCTCGACCTCACGCGCGGCGGCGTCCAACGCGGCGGTGATGCGGGCGACGTCGACGTCCGCGAGTTTGCCGCGTTCCAACTTTAGGCGCAGGGCCATTCGCAGGTTCTCCATCGCCCGCACGATTTGCGGGGCCGGACCGCCGCCGATGCGTTCGGCGATCGCCGCGATACGCTGGAAGATCGTCTCGACGGCGGGGATGTTGTCCGCCAGAGCCGACGCGCCTTCGGGCGTAATGCTAAATGCCTTTTTGGCGCCTTCGCTTTGAGCGGCGGTGATGTAGCCGAGGTCTTCCAGCAGAGTCAGGGTCGGGTAGACCACCCCGGGGCTGGGGCTGTAGGCGCCGCCGAGGCGCTCTTCGATGGCGCGGATCAACTCATAGCCGTGGCTGGGCTTTTCGCTGATCATTTTGAGAATGACCCAGCGCAGATCACCTTGATCGAAAATGCGTCCGCCGCCGCCGTGGCGGCGCGATCCGCGTAAACCGCGATCATGCAATAAACGTCCGAAATGACTGTCGCGGGGATGCGAATGTCCGCGCTCGTGGTGTCTTGATTTGAAGTGGTGCATTAGTTTTCGTGTCTTTCTGAAACATCCGAGATATATCGGAATAAACGATATATCGAACTTATGTCTAATATTGCAAGGCCCAGTTGAAATTTTTTTCCCCCGGCGCGACAGCGATTTCCCCGGGCCAGATTGGTGTTCGCGGCAGAGCGCGATCGCTCACGTCAAAGCGTCTTGAAACTCTAGTCCCCTGGGGTAAGTTAGGTTTTGGGGCAGCGAGGGGGCAGGCTTCAAAGCCTGATCGGCGATGTTCGCAAAACCTCCACACGACGAAAAATAGGAGGCTCGGGCGTCGTGATCCCGTTGCAAAACTTCCAGCGACTTGCCGGTCCGCGCGCCGCGATCGCCTTTGGCGCCGGCTTGGCATTGTGGCTCAGCCTGCTCTTGGCGCCGGTGATGTCGCGGGCGGCCGAGCCGCAAGCGGCTCCGCAGTCTTACGCCGTCCACGGTCAAATGACGTTTGAGGATCAGGCGACCCTGGCGTTTCATTCGCCCTATCGCGGCGCGAACAGTCTCGACCCAGCGCCGCGGGGCCGCGAAACCTTTGATGCGACAGCATTTGTCGGCGTCCGACTTTGGCGAGGCGCGGAGGTGTGGATCACGCCCGAAGTCGACCAAGGTTTTGGCCTCAGCAACACCCTGGGTCTCGCCGGGTTTTCCAGCGGCGAGGCCTATAAGGTGGGCAAACGCGCGCCCTATGTACGGCTGCAAAGGGCTTTTCTGCGCCAAACGATCGATTTGAGCGGCGATCCCGTGGCGGTCGATGCGGACCCCATGCACCTGCGAGGGCGACAAGCGAACAATCGACTGATCATCACGGTCGGAAAGTTTTCCGTCGGCGACGTGTTCG
>JANXWN010000141.1 GCA_025351125.1 Caulobacteraceae bacterium
GAACCCATGCCGCGCTTGATGAACAGCACCGTGCGGGCCTTTTCGACATCCAGAATCGGCATGCCGAAGATCGGGCTTTTGGAGTCGGTTTTAGCGGCGGGGTTGGTCACATCATTGGCGCCGATGACAAAGGCGACATCGGCGGTGGCGAATTCGGAATTGATGTCCTCGAGTTCAAACACTTCGTCATACGGTACGTTCGCCTCGGCCAGCAGCACGTTCATGTGGCCGGGCATCCGACCGGCGACCGGGTGGATTGCGTATTTCACCTCCACCCCCTCTTCCTTAAGACGGTCGGCCATCTCGCGCAGGGCATGTTGCGCCTGAGCGACCGCCATGCCGTAGCCGGGGACGATGATCACCTTGGAGGCATTCTTCAAGATGAAGGCCGCGTCGTCGGCCGAACCTTGCTTGACCGGGCGGGTTTCCACCGCGCCGCCCGCCGCCGCGCCTGTTTCGCCGCCGAAACCGCCGAGGATCACCGAAATGAACGAGCGGTTCATCCCCTTGCACATGATGTAGGAAAGGATGGCGCCGGACGAACCCACCAGGGCGCCGGTGATGATCAGGGTGATGTTGGCCAAGGTGAAGCCGAGCGCCGCCGCCGCCCAACCCGAATAGCTGTTGAGCATCGAGACGACGACGGGCATGTCGGCGCCGCCGATGGGAATGATCAGGGTGATCCCGGCCAAAAGGGCCAGAGCGAAGATCGCCCAAAACGCCCACAGGGCGTGGCCGCCGCTCATCACCAGCAGCACGACCAAAACGACGACTGCCGCGGCGATGGCGAGGTTGAGCAGGTGCCGGGCCGGCAGCATGATCGGCGCGCCGGACATGTTGCCGTTGAGTTTCGCGAAGGCGATCAGCGAGCCGGTAAAGGTGATGGCCCCGATGGCGAGGCCGACCGACAGCTCAATCAGGCTTTCCAGCTTGATACTATCGCCGTCCACAATGCCATAAGCGCTCGGCGTGTAGATCGCCGCCACCGCCACCAGACAGGCGGCAAGGCCGACTAAAGAATGAAATGCCGCCACCAACTGCGGCATCGCGGTCATCGCCACGCGCCGGGCGATCACCGCCCCGACCGTGCCGCCGATCGCAACGCCCCCGCCGATCAGGCCCAAGGTGATCGTATCGAGCGCCCCCGTTCGCCACAGGGTGGCCAAGGTGACGGCGACGGCGATGGCCATGCCGATCATGCCCATCCGGTTGCCCCGCCGGCTGGTCACCGGACTGGACAGGCCCCGCAACGCCAAAATGAACAGGACGCCGCAGAGAAGATAGGCGAGAGACGCGAGGTTGGCGTTCAAGTAAAGGCCCCCTTTGCTGGCGGAGCCTGTCCTCGGACCCACCTGCGGTCGGCGCCGGCGGCCAAGATTTCCCCCAGGAGAGACAAAGAGCCAGAAACCAAGCCCTTCTTTCTCTGCCCCCTTTGGGGGAAGTGGCTCGCGCCCTCTCGCGCGAGACGAAGGAGGAAGGCGGGCGGCATCACTTCGCCTTGTCCTTCTTGCGGTACATCGCCAGCATGCGCTGCGTGACCAGGAACCCGCCAAAAATATTGACCGACGCCAAGCCCGCCGCCACGGCCCCCGCGCCTTTGGAAACCCAGGCCGTCCCGCCGCCCGAGGCGTGCGCCGCCGCCGCCAGCAGGGCGCCGACGATGATCACCGAGGAAATCGCATTGGTCACCGCCATCAGCGGCGTGTGCAGGGCCGGCGTCACGCTCCACACCACGTAATAGCCGACGAATATGGCGAGTACGAAAATCGCCAGGCGAAAGACTGTGGGATCAACGGCGTCCATGAGCGTCTCCGACTTAAGCCGCCGCCAGGGCGGGGTGGCTGACGGCGCCGCCGTGCGCGACTCGCGCGGCGGTCAGGATTTCGTCGTCCGGCGCCGCGACGAGCGCGCCATCCTTATCGATCAGCAAGCCGACGAAGGCGATCAGGTTGCGCGCATAGAGAGCCGAGGCGTCGGCGGCGATACGACCGGGCATATTTGCGATACCGACGATCTTCACGCCGTCAATCAGGATAACCTCGTCGGACTGGGCGCCCGCGACATTGCCGCCTTGCTCCACCGCCAGATCGACGATCACCGACCCCGCTTTCATTGACGCGACTTGATCTTCGGTGACCAAGCGCGGCGCGGCGCGGCCCGGAATCAACGCGGTGGTGATCACTATGTCTTGCTTTTTGATATGCTCGGTGACCAGAGCCCCTTGTTTGGCCTGATATTCGACGCTCATCGGCTTGGCGTAACCGGCGGCGGTTTCCGCCGCTTTAAATTCCTCGTCGTCGACGGCGACGAACTTGGCGCCCAGCGATTCGACCTGTTCCTTCGCGGCCGGGCGCACGTCGGTGGCGGTGACCACCG
>JANXWN010000147.1 GCA_025351125.1 Caulobacteraceae bacterium
ATTTGACCGCCACCGGACGCGCGCCCGATCGTGTCGCCCTGGTCGAAGCCTACGCCAAAGAGCAGGGCTTGTGGGTCGAGCCCGGCATGGAGCCGCCGGTGTTCACCGACACGCTCGATCTTGATCTGACATCGGTGCTGCCGTCGCTGGCCGGCCCCAAACGTCCGCAAGATCGCGTGCTGCTAAGCGACGCCGCCGCAAGTTTCCGCGCCGCCCTGCACGGCGAGTTTGACAAGACGGAAGATGCGTCCACCGCGCGGGTCGCGGTCGAGGGCGCCAAGCATGACGTCGGCAACGGCGACGTGGTGATAGCCGCCATCACCTCTTGCACCAACACTTCCAATCCCAGCGTTCTGATCGCGGCCGGTTTATTGGCGAAGAACGCCATCGCCAAAGGTCTCAAAGTTAAGCCGTGGGTGAAAACATCGTTGGCGCCCGGCTCGCAGGTGGTCACCGACTACCTGACCAAGGCCGGCCTAACGAAATCACTCGATAGTTTAGGGTTCAATCTGGTGGGCTATGGGTGCACCACCTGCATTGGCAATTCGGGGCCGCTGTCGGACCCGATCAGCAAGGCGGTGCAAGACGGTGATTTGGTGGCTGTTTCGGTGCTTTCGGGCAATCGAAACTTCGAAGGCCGCGTCAATCCCGACGTGCGCGCCAACTATTTGGCTTCGCCGCCGCTGGTGGTGGCCTACGCCCTGGCCGGCTCCATGCTCGTCGATCTCGCGACCGAGCCCTTGGGTCAAGGTAAGGGCGGAAAGGACGTTTTCCTTAAGGACATTTGGCCGAGCAACAAGCAGATCGCTGACGTACAGCGTAAGGTCGTCGGCAGCGAAATGTTCGCTGCCCGCTATGCGGACGTGTTCAAAGGCGACAAGAACTGGCAGGCGATCGCGGTGTCAGGCGGCCAGACCTATGCGTGGGAAATGGGCTCGACCTACGTGCAAAACCCGCCGTATTTCGAGGGTCTAACCATGACTCCCGAACCTATTTCCGATATTTTGGAAGCGCGGATTCTGGCGATTTTCGGCGATTCCATAACCACCGACCACATCAGTCCCGCGGGCAATATCCGCAAAGCTTCGCCGGCCGGCGAATATTTGTCCCAGCGCCAAGTGAGTCAGAGCGAATTCAATTCCTACGGCGCGCGGCGCGGCAATCATGAAGTGATGATGCGCGGCACCTTCGCCAATATCCGCATTCGCAACAAGATAACGCCTGACATCGAGGGCGGCGTCACACGGCACTTTCCGTCCGGTGAGGTCTTGCCGATCTATGACGCGGCAATGCGCTATAAGGCCGAAGGGCGCGGCGCCGTGGTGTTCGCGGGTAAGGAATACGGCACCGGGTCCTCGCGTGACTGGGCGGCAAAGGGCGCCAAGCTTTTGGGCGTACGGGCGGTGATTGCCGAAAGCTTCGAGCGTATTCACCGCTCGAACCTCGTCGGCATGGGGGTTTTGCCGTTGCAATTTATTACCGATGGCTGGCAACGTCTCAATCTGACTGGCGACGAGATCGTCACCATCCGCGATCTTAATTCGATTCACCCGCGCCGCCAGTTGATGGTCGAGCTCTACCGCCCGACCGACGGCAAGATCGCACGCTTCCCCGTGCGCTGCCGCATCGATACGGCGACCGAGCTGGCGTATTTCAACAATGGCGGGGTTTTGAACTACGTTTTGCGCAAACTCGCCAAGCCCGATTGAGTGCGGTCACCCTCACCTCATCGTCGGATTTACAGGTGCAATTTTGGATTTGCGGCGGGGAATGCTGTGCTGGATGACGTCGAGCGGATGAGTACACGCCTGGACAACACAATTTCGTGAAAGCGTAGGCGCAAAACTCAGCTTAATGGCAGGTTTATGAAACGGGTCGCGTTAGCGTTGTGGGTTTGTGTCGCGGTCGCCCTGCCGGGCGTCGCCTCGGCGCGTCACCCGGTCGTCGTGGAGCTGTTCACGGCGCAAGGCTGTTCTTCGTGCGCCAAGGCGAATGTTTGGCTCGGTCAAATCGCCGATCGACCCGGAGTGATCGCTCTGACCTGGTCGGTGGATTATTGGGATTATCTGGGGTGGAAAGACAGTTTCGCGCAACCGGAATACACATCCCGCCAACAAAGTTACGAACGCCGCTTTGGCCTGCTCGACGTCTACACCCCGCAGGTCGTGGTTGATGGAGCGGCACAATCGCCGGGAGATAAAACCGCCGATATCGACGAACTTATCAAACAATCCGTCCGGTCGCGGCGACCGGAACCGCAGATACGCTTCCTATCCGATGGGCGGATCGGCATAGGAACCGGCGCAAGGCCCCTTGCGGCGGCGGAGGTATGGTTGGTGCGCTACGATCCGCGCGCACAAGATGTCGAGGTGACCGCGGGTGACAACAGCGGCGCCAAGGTGCCGCTGCGCAATGTCGTGCGGCGGCTCACGCGCTTGGGCGCTTGGTCGGGTCGGGCCATCGTGTTCAAGAAGCCCGATCCGATCCCCGGAGGATTGACGACCTTGATTTTAGTGCAGGCGGCGCGCGGCGGCCCCATTGTCGCGACGGCGCAGCACGTTGATGCATCGCGTTGAGGCCTCGATCACCGTCATGGGCAAATACCCACGAATTTTAGGGCCACTATCAAGAGGCCGGGACAAGGCTTGGAGGAAAACGCCGGCCAACCGGTGCCCCAACTTCGAGGGCTGGGGGGGCTGTTCAGAAACCGAAGCCGCAGGCGCTCCGGTCAGCCGACATCGGATTTATCATATCCCAACTCGGCGCCTGAAGGGCCGAACTAAGGTGATTTCGCGGCCCACGATGTCTCCGAACGACGCTCTCGCCAAGCGACCCGACGCGCGCTAGGCTCGCGGCCAATGACGTTTCATTCGGCCTCCCAAAATCCGCCGCCGCAGAGCGGAATGGTGTTCTTTGACCGCCCCGAACTTAACCAACTTCTGGGACTTTACGGACGCATGGTGGCCGCCGGTCATTGGCGTGACTACGCCATTGACGGTTTGAAAGACGCCGCGGTGTTTTCGGTGTTTCGGCGGGCGTCGGAAATTCCACTTTACCGCATCGAAAAGCACCCCGCGCTGGCGCGACGGCAGGGTCAATGGATCGTTACCGCCCACGGCGGCCTAGTATTGAAACGTGGGCACGACCTGTCGCAAGTTCTGCGTCTATTTGATCGCGCCCGGCTCACCGTCGTGCGCTAAGACCTACGAAAAAAGCCCCGGCTGCGAAGCCGAGGCTTTTATCAGAGGGTACGTCGTCGGACTTAACGGCGACTTCCGCCCATGAAAAAGAGCAAAAATCGGAACAGATTAATAAAGTCGAGGTAAAGGCTCAAAGCGCCATAGCTGGTGGCCACGCTCATGGCCGCCTGGTCGCCGCCCAGCTGGTAATAGGTCATTTTCAACCGTTGAGTGTCATAAGCGATCAAGCCGGCGAAGATCAGCACGCCAATCGCGTTGATGGCGAAGACAAGCATTGCTGAATGCAGAAAAAGACTGGCTACCATCGCGACAATGAGGCCGATCAAACCCATGATCAAAAAAGCACCCATCGGGGCCAGATCGCGCTTGGTCGTATAACCCACGAGCGAAAGCCCGCCGAACGCCGCCGCCGTCACCAAAAACGTCTGAAATATCGCGACATCCTGATACATCATAAACACGCTGCCCAGCGACGCGCCGATCAAGGATACGATGACCCAATAGGTAATTCCCGCGGTCTGCGGCGACTGCTTGCGCACAAACCCTTGCACCAAAAGGATGGCCAAAGGCGCGAACGCCACAACCATTCCCAAAACGGTGTAACCGCGTCGACCCAGTTCATCGGTGCGCCACAACAGTTGCTGCACCGCCGGAATCGTGCCGGTCACGTAGGCCAGCGCCGCGGAAAGCAGCAAACCTAAGGCCACCTTGTTATAAACGCCGAGCATGAAGCCGCGCAGCCCGGAATCGATCGCCATATCCGCCGTCGCCGGAGCTTGGCGTGTCAGTCCCCGATCAAAGTCGCTCATCGAGAAAACCCTTAAATCTTTCATAGCGACCCCGTTGGTCACCGGTTTCAGATATCGGCCCGCGCGGGCCTCGACGCAAGGCCATTGTTTATGAAAGGATTGTCACCTGCGACGCCGCCGCCAAAACGCGTTTGCGGACGATCACGCGGGTGGTCGCGTATTGCACGCTAAATAGCGCCAGTTTCGAAACAAGCGGAACGACGCCGATGAACCAAGCCCATGCTTTGGGATCACCCTGCATCACAATCATCAGATTTGCCGCCGCGGTCAGGAACATCATGGCGGCCCAGAGATATCCAAACACCGTTATCACGTCGCGGCACCAGTCGACCACCACGGGAGGCATATACCGCGTCATCCACCCCGGCTTGAGCATGACCGCGCCGACGGCGACGTAGATCAAGGTCGGTTTGAACATCACAAAGCGCGCGTCGCGGGTGAACAGCGCCGCGCCGCCAAACACGACGACGAGCGCCAAGCTCAACCACTGCATCGCGTCGATTCGAGAGCGACGCGCCTTTAGATAACCGATTTGACCGACGCCCACGGCAATCGCTAGACCGGTCGCGGCGTAAATATTGTGGGTGATGGCATAGAGGCCAACAAACAATAGGGTCGATAACAGATCGGCGATCAGCCATTTGCCGGCATGAAAAAGAGGATGAATTGAGGACTCTGCGGTAGGTCTCCCTAGAATTGGTGGCGGCAACGCGAGGGACACGGTGTCTGATGGCGCGGTCATGGGTCGGCTCCGTTGAGATAAGCCGATGTGAGGCGTTGCCCCGCGCGCCGCAATCGTGTTTGCGCCAACAGGCGAATGGGTTCGCCGGCGGGCGAGCGGGCGTTTGCCGATGTTCGCGAACGCACGCTAGACTTAGAGCTATGAAACCGCCTCCAACACTTTTGGGCGCGCCACGCGATTGGGCGCTCGATTTGGGCGTCGCCACCCTGGTTGGCGCCTTCCTTGGCGTGCTTGGTCCGTTTGGTAGCTTCTACGGCGGCCCCTTCGAACTGCGGATCGCCTATTGGGTTGCTTCTTTGTGGATCGGTTTCATCGCTCTGACCCTGGTCATACGTCTGTCGCTGCGGACGGCGCACCGCTGGGACCTTCCGATCTGGTTCGCCCTCGCCGTCGGAGCCGCTGTCGGGTCGCTTCCCGCGGGCCTCATGATCGCCGGATTTTCCGCTTGGTTCTGGCCGGGCAATCACGGGCGAATCAGCCCCTTCCCGGTTTGGTACGGCGAGACGCTCGCTATCGCCGAGCCGTTCACCTTCGCCGTCTATTTCCTGCGAAATCGGCCGGCGGCGCCGGTCACCGCGGTCGCGGAGCCACTTGCTTCGCCGACCGCGTCTTTGACAGCGCGGGCGGCCACCGGCGGCTTTCTCAATCGGCTGCCAGCGCGGCTCGGGCGCGACCTGTTGTGCCTGCAGATGGAAGATCATTATGTGCGCGCTCACACCGCACTGGGTTCGGACCTTATACTGACGCCGCTGAAAGACGCCGTCGCCGAATTGGGGGCCATTGACGGTCTGCAAGTGCATCGCTCGTGGTGGGTTGCCAAAAACGCCGTCGGACACGCTATTCTCAACGGTCGCAATCAAGTCCTTCGTCTAAGCAATGGCCTGGATGTGCCCGTCAGTCGCGCCTCGATCGCCAAACTTCGCGCCGCTGGATGGCTGTCAGACTGATGCGGCATGCGACTTGAGCACGCTCAAGGGCGCTATGGCCAGCATTTCTTCATGCGTCGCTTCCAGCACAATCATCGGCGCGGCGCCGGCATCAAATGCTTCCTTCCAACGCGGGGCGCACAGGCACCAGTGATCGCCGGGACGCAGGCCGGCAAATCCGAACTCGGGCCTCGGCGTCGAAAGATCATTGCCCGCGGCCATGGAAAACTTCAGAAAACTGGCTGTCATCACCGCGCACACCGTGTGCATTCCGGTATCGTCCGGCCCGGTTTCGCAGCAGCCGTTGCGGTAGAACCCCGTCAGGGGATCGAGCGAGCAAGGCAGGAGCTCGCCCCCCAAAACATTGCGCGCCGATGGGTCGTATCGCATCACCATAGTGCTATCCTAGGCCCTTTCATCCCACCGCGTCACGGAGACTTTTGCTAATGCCGCAAGCCGCTCGCCCGCGTCGCAGCGCCCTCTATATGCCCGCCACCAACGCCCGCGCGGTTGAAAAGGCGCGGGCATTGGAAACCGACGTGGTGATTCTCGACCTTGAGGATGCGGTGCTGCCCGATCAAAAGGTGGCGGCCCGCGCGGCGGCGAGCGCGGTGATCCGCGCGGGCGGGTACGGCCGACGCGAGGTGATCATTCGGGTTAACGCCCTCGAAACCGCATGGGGAGCGGACGATCTGACCGCCGTGGCAGGCGCCGGGCCCGACGGCGTTCTGGCGCCCAAGGTGCGCGACGCCGCCGATGTGCGGGCCTTAGCGCAGGCGCTGACGAGCGCGCCGGATCACACCCGGTTGTGGGTGATGATTGAGACGGTGCAATCGATATTTAATCTGAACGCCATCGCCGACGCCACGCCGCGACTAGCCGGTTTGGTCATGGGCATCAACGATCTGGCGCGCGAAATGGGCGCGCGGCAGACGGCCGAGCGGGCGCCTTTCTTTGCGGCGCTGTCTCTCGCTGTCACGGCGGCGCGCGCGCATGACCTCGTTGTGCTCGACGGCGTGCACAATGAGATTGAGGATTTGGCGGCGCTGGAGCGCGTGTGTCAACAGGGCGTCGATTTCGGCTTCGACGGCAAGACCTTAATTCATCCCAGTCATTTGCCGATCTGCAACCAGATATTCTCGCCGTCGCCGAGCGACGTCGCCTGGGCGCGGGCGGTGATCGCCGCCTATGCCCTGCCCGAGAACAGCAAAAAGGGCGCCCTGCAGGTCGAGGGGCGGCTGGCCGAGCGCCTGCACCTGGACCAGGCCGAGCGCCTGGTCGAGATCGACGCCGCCATCCACGGATTGGTTTCCGCGTGAGTTGGCTGGCGGTGATGGCCGCGGTGGTGATCG
>JANXWN010000172.1 GCA_025351125.1 Caulobacteraceae bacterium
CGATGGGCGGATGGCGCAATATCGTCGGCGATCCGGACCGTCCGCCCAGCCGCATGGGCGTTTCCATAGGCGACAGTCTGGCCGGAACCTACGGCTGTATCGGCGCCTTGGCGGCCTTGCGTCACCGCGATCAAACCGGCGAAGGCCAGGTTGTGGATAGCGCGCTCTACGAAGCTGTGCTGCAGGTGATGGAAAGCGTGGTGCCGGAATACGCCGTTTTAGGCCACACCCGCGAACGATCTGGATCGTATTTGCCGGGTATCGCCCCCTCCAATGTCTACCCCTGCCAGGACGGCGATTTCATGATTGGCGCCAATCAAAACTCGATATTCTCTAGGCTGTGCGCCGCGATGGAACAACCGGCTTTGGCGCAGGACCCGCGCTACGCCGACCACGTCTCGCGCGGCAAGCGCCAGATTGAGTTGGACGCGCTCATCGCCCGCTGGACCGCGACGCAAACGATCGCGCAAGTTGAAGCAAAAATGCTTAGCCACGCCATCCCCGCCGGCCGCGTCTACAAACCCGCCGACATGCTCGCCGACCCGCACTTCCAGGCGCGCGAGGCCATCGTGGAGGTGGACCACCCGCGTTGGCGGGCGCTGAAGATGCAGAATGTGTTCCCCAAGCTCTCCAAAACGCCTGGCGCCATCCGCTCGATCGCGCCACAGACGGTGGGGGAAGATAACGGCATTTGGATCGAGGAATTGGGGATGACGGCGGACGAGGTGGTGGGGTTGAAGGCGCGCGGTGTGATTTGAAAGATTTGCTGGGTTGATGTTTTTGGCGCGGTTCGGCGTTACAAATTGCGACTCGCGAGCCCTCAGCCTGGTTTTCCGCTACGTTCGGATTGGCACGCACAACAACTGTTAGGGAACCCGTCGCATGAGCCTTGCCTTTCTGTTTCCCGGTCAAGGGAGTCAGGTCGTCGGCATGGGAGCCGATCTGGCCGAGGCCTTTGCCGAAGCGCGAGCCGTGTTCGAGGAAATTGATGAAGCCCTCAGCCAAAAGCTGTTTCGCCTCATGCGCGAGGGGCCTATTGAGGATCTGACCCTGACCGAAAACGCCCAACCGGCCTTGATGGCAGTTAGTTTGGCGGTGATGCGGGTGCTCGACGGGCAGTTCGGCGTCAAGATCGCGCGCGCGGCGTTTGTCGCCGGGCATTCTCTGGGCGAGTACTCGGCGCTTGCGGCGGCGGGAGCGATCAGCCTGGCGGATACGGCGCGGCTATTGAAACGGCGCGGTCAAGCCATGCAGCGCGCCGTTCCGGTCGGCGTAGGGGCCATGGCCTCGCTGATCGGCCCCAAAAGCGACGTCGCCCTGGCCGAGGTGGCGGCCGCGGAAGGCTCCAGAGCCGGCGTATGCGTCGTCGCCAACGACAATAACGCCGGCAATGTGGTGATCTCGGGCGCCAAGGCGGCCGTCGATCGGGCGATCGAGGCGGCCAAGGCGTTGGGCGCGAAGGCGATCTTGCTGAATGTGTCGGCGCCGTTTCATTGCCCCCTCATGCAGCCGGCGGCGGACGAGATGGCTGAAGCTCTCGCGACCACAGTCCTACTCGCGCCCCGGGCGCCGGTCGTGTGCAACGTCACCGCGCGGCCGACCCTCGATCCCGAAGCCCTGCGCCGCCTGTTGGTCGAGCAGGTGACCGCCCGCGTGCGCTGGCGCGAGAGTATGGAATGGCTGGCCGACGAGGGTGGTGTGACGCGGTTTGCCGAAGCCGGGGCGGGCAAGGTGTTGACCGGTATCGCCAAACGGGTCGTCCCTGATGCGACGTGCGTGGCGTTGAATACGCCGGCGGATTTGGAAACCTTCGCCCAATCCTTGTGAATATCAGAGAGTTCGACACCCATGTTTGATTTGACCGGAAAGACCGCCCTTGTGACCGGCGCCAGCGGCGGCATCGGCGGCGCCATTGCTCGCGCCCTTCATGGCCAGGGCGCCTATGTCGTCCTTTCCGGTACACGCCGGACGGCGCTTGATGAACTCGTCGCCGACCTGGGGGATCGCACGTCGAGCGTAGCCCGTGATCTTTCCGACTCGGCCGCCGTGGACGGTCTGATCGGCGCCGCCGAAACCGCCGCCGGCGCGGGCCTCGACATCCTGGTCGCCAACGCCGGCATCACCCGCGACGGCCTGCTTATGCGGATGAAGGACGACGATTGGTCGGAGGTGTTGCAAGTAAATTTGGAAAGCTATTTTCGCCTGTCGCGCGCGGCGATGCGCGGCATGATGAAACGCCGCGCCGGACGGATTATCGGCATCACCTCGGTGGTCGGCGTCACCGGCAACCCCGGCCAGACCAACTATGCGGCCTCCAAGGCCGGGATGATCGGGT
>JANXWN010000175.1 GCA_025351125.1 Caulobacteraceae bacterium
TAGAGCCCAGATCGCCACGAACCAGGCGATTTGGCGAAGCCGTCGACGCGCGACCCGCATCAGTGAAAGCCGGGTTCCAGATGATCGGCCACCACCCGTGCGCCGGTATGAACTGCTCGGCCCCGTTAATCGCTTAGCCGACCGGCGTCTGCATCCAGCTGTTGACCGAGATAATCCAAAACGCCGAGACAAACGTCCGACCGCGACGGCGCACGTGGCGGCGAAATGCAGTTTCGGCCCGACCTTATCGATACCGAACAACATCACGCCCAGAAAACCGGCCTCGAGGAAAAACGCGTCAGAACTTCATAGGCCATCAGCGGACCGATGATCGGCCCCACCGTATCGGAAAAGACCGACCAATTGGTGCCAAATTGGTAAGACATGGTAACGCCCGAGACCACGCCCATGCCGACCACGACCGGGAATATCTTCAGCCAATGGCGAAACAGATTGGCGTAAGCGCCGCGCCCCGTTTTCAACCACAGGGCGTTCAATACCGCCAGATAGCTCGAAAGCCCGATCGAGAAGGCGGGAAACAGAAAGTGAAAGCTGATCGTGAAGGCAAATTGCGCCCGCGCGAGATCGACGGCGCCGGGCCAATGCAACATCGCCGTTTTCGTCTTTTCGGGATCAAAAACCCCCGCGGACGCTTAGGTCCTGGTGGGCCGCCGGGCGGGCGCTTCGCTAGGTATCGTACCCCGCATTGTTCCGATCCAGCCGCCGCAACGCACCCGGCCAAGCTAAAAACCCGCCGATGCCGCGTTGGGTCTGCGATTGGACTTCGACGTGGCTGGCCTGCGGCGCGATCAGGATGTTGTCGCGGCCGGCGGTCAGAGCCAGGACCTGCATGGTGCAGGCGCGCTCAAGGTAAAACATGTGCGTCCAACAATCGGCGGCCGTCTCGCCGACCGACAAAGTGCCGTGATTGCGCAATAACATCATCTGTTTATCGGCGATATCTGCGACAAGGCGCTCGCGTTCGTCCAGATTGAGGGCAATCCCTTCATAATCATGATAGGCCAGACGCGGCAGGCAGATCAGCGCGTGCTGACTGATCGGCAATAGACCCTCTTTTTGCGCCGACACCGCCACACCGTTGTCGGTATGCAGGTGCATCACATAATGAGCGTCTTCGCGCGCGGCGTGGATCGCCGAATGAATGGTAAAACCGGCCGGATTAATGAAATACGGGGTTTCCTGTTGCAGTTTCCCATCCAAATCGACCTTGACCAGGCATGAGGCAGTCATTTCGTCAAAGAACATGCCATAGGGATTGATCAGGAAATGGTGCTCCGGCCCCGGGATTCGCGCCGAGATATGCGTATAAATCATGTCGTCCCAGCCGTAGAGGGCGACAAGGCGATAAAGCGCGGCGAGATCGACCCGCGCCTTCCATTCCTCTTCCGAAACCTTGCCGCGCAGCGACGCCATCGCCGGGAGTGATCCGTCCGCCATGGGAGCGTTTTCCTTCTGCTATTCATGTTGCGTCGATAAAGTCGCGCTGCGCGGACATAACGTCAAGTGTTAACGACCGCCCTTTACCGCATCGTCGCAAACGTGTTGGATAAGCGGTGATGGCCAAGGTCAACGCCCCTTCCCCCGCGATCGCCACTGGCATGGCCTTGGCCGAGAAGCGCCAGAGGACCTACGCCGCCAGTCGACGCGCGTGGGCCAAGGCGGTCGGGCGTCCCTACACCCGCGATAACGATCCGCGCCCGCCGCCCGGCGAATTGGACGCCGGACCCGACGAGTACGGGCCGGACGAGTAGATGCCCGCCGGAGCGCAAACACCCGACCGCCGTCTCGCTTTTGTCGCCAGTGATCGGCCCGAAGCCCAGCGGGCCCGCGCCCGCCTGATCGGCATCTATGGCGACGCGCCCGAGGCGCAAGCCGACGTGGTGGTCGCCCTGGGTGGCGATGGTTTCATGCTGGAAGTGTTGCATCGCAACCTTGTCACGCGTCGGCCGATTTACGGCATGAACCGCGGATCGATGGGTTTTTTGATGAACGATTTTCACGAAACCAAGCTGTTGGAGCGGATCGGGGCGGCCGAACAGGCGATCATTCACCCGTTGAGCATGACCGCCGTCGACGCCGCGGGGGGCATGCACCACGCCTTGGCGATCAACGATGTCAGCCTGCTGCGCGAGACACGTCAAACCGCCAAGCTGCGCATCATGATCGACGGGCGCCCGCGCTTGGAGGAATTGATTTGCGACGGGGCGCTGGTCTCAACCCCCGCCGGCTCGACCGGAATCTCGTGTTGCGATTCCTGATATTCATAGCGCCGGCTCGCGCGCAGCTT